>PQAP01000010.1:0-15809 GCA_003105265.1 candidate division GN15 bacterium
ATCGGATTGGTCTTACCGTCCGCCAGGATCGCCCTGATTTCATCGAGGCGCGACCGCGGGATTTCGGTAGCCAGCAGGTAGTACTCGTGAATCAGATTATCCGGAATGGACATCGTTTTGCCGAAGATCTCCTTCGGAGTCTCCTCGATGCCGATATAATTACCGAGCGACTTGGACATTTTGTTGCTGCCGTCGAGACCGGTCAACAGCGGCAGAGTGAGCACGCACTGGGGCGGCACGCCGTAGGCCTCCTGAATGGTTCTTCCTGCCAGCAGATTGAATTTCTGCTCGGTGCCGCCGATTTCGACATCGGCGCGGATGGCCACCGAGTCGTACGCCTGCATCAGCGGGTACATCAGTTCATGGACGGAGATCGGCAGTCCCGCCTTGAAGCGGATGGTGAAGTCATCGCGCTCAAGTAAACGGGCAACGGTATACTGAGCGGCCAGGCGCATGACCTCGGCGAATTCCATTTTCTTGAACCATTCACCGTTAAACCTGATCTCCGTTTTGGAGCGATCCAGAATGCGGAAGAACTGCTTCTCGTAGGTTTCGGCGTTACGCATGATTTCGTCGTACGACAACTGCGGACGGGTGGCAGACCGCCCGGACGGGTCGCCTATCAGGCCGGTGTAATCACCAACGATGAGGACGATCTGATGCCCGAGGTCCTGAAAGTGCTTGAGCTTACGTATGCCCACTGTATGGCCGAGGTGAATATCCGGTGAGGTCGGGTCGAATCCCTGCTTGATGCGCAACGGCCGATTCTCGGAGATCGACTTCTTGACCTTCTCCTTAAACTCTTCTTCGGGGAGAAGGTCTACAGCGCCACGGGAGATAATTTCCCATTGGTGCTCAAATTCACGCTGAAGTCCGCTGGAACTGCTCATCTTTGCCCTGTCCTCTGCTTTTACACAACCGGCCGCCCATTTTGACATATAATAGGTGGATTCTTCGGTTGCGAAGAATAGCAAAATGTGGTACGAAAAGCAAACAGCTAAGCGCATGTCTGATACAGATTTTCCCTTGACGGCGGCCTCTCAAACGTCCTAAATACGGTTTATGCCCTGGTTGACTCGGTTCACAAAGGCGGCACCGGTATCCCGCCAGCGTCTTCGCAATAGCATCATGATTCTGATTCTCGTGGTGGTAATTGCGATCACTTTGATCGCTGCCAAGACCTATCGGATCTACCAGTCGGAGCTTCCGTCGTTTGAACAACTGCACAATATCGAGCCGAGCTTGGCGACACGGGTGTATGACCGTGACGGCGTGCTATTAAAAGAATTCTTCAGCGAAAACCGCGCGCTGACGCCGTTTAAAGAAATGCCCAAGCCGCTTGTCAATATGCTGATAGCGTCCGAGGATCAGGAGTTCTACAGTCACTGGGGGATCAACGTGCGGCGGGCCATGATTGTCGCGGTGACCAACCTCCTGAATCTGCAGATTCGCGCAGGGGCATCGACCATTACCCAACAGCTTTCCCGCATGCTGTTTCTGAATCAGCGACGGACTTTCGAGCGAAAGATCAAGGAGGCGCTGACCGCAATCAAGCTGGAGCGGACATACTCGAAGGAAGAAATCCTCGAGATGTATCTGAACCAGTACTACTTCAGCCGCGGCGCATACGGCGTGGCGGCGGCGGCCCATCTGTTCTTCAATAAGCGGGTTCAGGACCTTGATCTTGAGGAGTGCGCTATCCTTATCGGTCTGCTCAAGGGACCGAATATCAATTCGCCGCTCAATAACCCGGATAAGGCGCTCAAAGCCCGCAACCGCGTACTCTATTCCTACCTCCAGTGGGGCGGCATTACACAGCAACAGTTCGATTCTCTGAAGAATTTGCCCATTCATGTAGCTCCGGCGAATGAAGACGAAGGGACAGCGCCGTATTTCACTGAAACGGTCCGGCAGTACCTGTTGAACAAGTACGGCGAGACAACTCTCTACTCCGGCGGCCTCAAAGTGTTTACGACGCTCGATTCCCGGCTCCAGCGGGTAGCGGAGAATGCCGTGAGCGCCAAGATCGATTCACTCCGTCGGGAAATTCTCGCCCAGCACGGCCTCAGGGATCCGGACTATGTGAGTTATGTCATCGACAGCGCCACCGGCAAGCCAAAGGCGGTACCGAAACTTGTTCAGGGGGCTTTCACGGCGATCGACAATGCGACTGGCGATGTGATTGCGATGGTCGGGGGACGGTCGTTCCGGGAATCGGAGTTCAACCGGGCGGTGCAGGCGCTTCGGCAGCCCGGATCATCGTTTAAGCCGTTCGTTTACACCGCATGTATCGACAACGGTTTCAAACCTTCAGACATTGTCGATGATAACCCGATCGTCCTTGATATCCCCGGCTCCAAGCAATGGCGCCCGCACAATTTCGACGGGAAGTTTCTCGGCCCGATTCCGCTGCGCGACGGCCTCAGGTTATCGCGTAACCTCGCAACAATACGGCTGCTGCTCAAGGTGACGCCCGAGCAGGCAATCTTTTATGCCCGGAAGATGGGCATCACGACGCCGATGGAACCGGTGGCCTCGCTGGCTATCGGCGTATGCGAGGTTCGGGAAGTCGAGATGGTTTCGGCCTACACGACTTTCCCTAATAAGGGTATCCATATCCCCTACCGCTTGATCACGCGCGTTGTGGATCGCTACGGGACGGTCCTCGAGGACAATTCGGCGATCAAAAAAGAGGAAGTGTTGTCGCCGCAAACGGCTTACATCATGGTCGACATGATGAAAGCGGTGGTGGATTCCGGTACCGCTCAACGAGCACGCTGGATGGGATTCACGCGCCCTGCCGCAGGAAAGACCGGCACAACCGACAATTACTGCGACAACTGGTTTATCGGCTATACTCCGCAAATCACGGCCGGGGCCTGGGTGGGATTCGATGATAAGACATCGTTGGGCGAAAGCGAAGACGGCGCCCGCAATGCTGTGCCGATCTGGACCAAGTTCATGCTGGCTGCCCACGACACACTGCCGATTGAGGATTTTGAGGAGCCGGAGGGGATCGCGCATGACGATGTCTGTGTGGAATCCGGAATGCTGGCCACGGACCGATGCCCGATTGTGGCTAACGAAGCGTTTCGGGCAGATAATCAGCCCACCGAGTACTGCACTATTCATCAGTCACGGGGATACCGCTATGGAGGCAATCGCACCCGACGGCCCGCCCCGAGCGACACCGTTCGCGACCGAACCCATTTCTGAGCATTTGACTTCCGGGGGGTCGACCGTCCCCTCACGCATCCCGATCCTACATCGCGATTGACACGAAGCTCCGGCGCACATATGTTTGGGCTTCGCGATTGCCGGAGTGGTGAAATTGGTAGACGCAGGGGACTCAAAATCCCCCGGTAGCAATACCATGTCGGTTCGATTCCGACCTCCGGCACATTTCTGCCGACGCGAATTCCGGCACCCGGAATAGCCAGCGCACCCTCACCCGTAAGATTTCGCCGGAACCCCGCTGTCCGTTTCTGTTCCTGAATGAAACAAGTGCACACCTAAAACGCCCTAAGGTGCGCACTCCTTGAACAGATTGGGTCGGCAGACGCCTTTGCCTGCACGACTCTTCATTTAGAGACCTCTGCTCACACAATGGAGTTGTCCACCCGCTTACAAGGAGGTAGGCACGTCAAGCAGGCAAAGTGTAAAGGAGCGGGTATTGTGAACAAAAACAGACTTAAATTGAATCACAACGGCTTCGGTTTGATGGAGGTTATGATCAGCATGATCGTCCTCGCCATCGGTCTGTTGGGACTGGCCCCCATGATTACCTTGTCAATTCACGGGAACTGCATTTCTCGCGACAACACCGTCGTGTCGGAACTTCTCAGGCAAAAGGTAGAGCAGTTCGAGGGCACGACTGCTATGCCCGCAATGCCATATCAGGAGTATGAGGAAGGATTGGATGATATCTATAATCGCACGACCTACATTAGCGATAATACCTGTGATAGCCTGGTTCCTGCGGGGATATATCACATCCGGGTCCGAGTGAACTGGGTTGACAAGCGAAATGTAGGCAGATCAATGTCCTACGCAACCTACATTTGCGACTGACACCGAAAGGGTTTACTTGTGAGTACAATGTCAAGCAGGCGAGGATACACGCTCATCGAGCTGCTGGTGGCGATCATGATCACCGCGATTATTTCCGCCGCCGGTTTTGAATTCTACATCAAGATGCACAACCAGGCGCTGACGCAGGAAGAGATTTCCAACATGCAGCAAGCCAGCACCGCCTGCCTTCAGGAGCTGGTGAAAACGACTCGAAAAGCCGGCTATATGATCGGCAATCACGTTCCCTACGTTATCAATGGCGACAGCATTTATGTGTTCTTCAGAGAGACGCAGGCGGTTGATACCGTCCTCTACTACCTGGAGGACTATTGCGACGGCGAACTGAGCGGGAATGTTTCATACCCCGATGCTCAGCGTCCCCGGAAGCTGATGCGAAAAATAAACGGAGAAACGCCCTGTATATTCTCGGACAACATTAACGACATCACAATCAACGCTCCCTCTGCAACCAGCATCACTATCCACCTGGTGGCGCAAACAATGACTCCGGATGAGGACTACCCTCACAATGGCGGTTTTCGCTACTACCCGTCGTCCGAGTTGATTGTACTGAGAAACCTGAAACTGTAGAGGTATCGCTATGAGTTGCAATATACGGAATCAGACCGGCAGTGCACTCTTGGTCGTGCTCATGCTGGTGTTCATGCTTTCTCTACTGGGTATTGCGGCGATCGACACCTCCAACGTGGCCGTGGATCTGTCATTCAATAGGTCGCATTCCGATGAAACATTCTACATCGCCGAGGCCGGCGCCAAACTGGCATTCATGACTATACGGAACAACCCGCAGTGGGACACCGGCTACACTCATGTTGCCTTTGGCTCCGGGTTCTATTCGGTCAATGTCATCGATAGCAGTGACGATCCCGCGCTAGTCGATACTATCATCGTAACGTCCAACGGAAGCAACGAGTACGCCAAATCGACCGTCCGGCTGATATTGGTACCATTGCCGTTTCACCCCTTCAGGACGGCGCTGTTTGGCGACAGTTGCGTTGATATCCGCAACAGCATGAGTACCGATTCGTACAACTCCGACTCGGGCTCATATGTGACGACGGTCACAGACGACGGCGGCGACGTTGGCTCCAACGGCATAATCGACATTAAAAATGGCGCCGTCATCAATGGCGATGTGACCACGTCTCTCGCCGATGGGGCCATTGTGAACCCAGGGTCCATCGTAACCGGAACCGTTACGACTGATGCTGCGGAGCAGCACCTGCCGGCAGTAATGCCGGAAGATCTCAATGTGGCGGAAGCCACCAGTATTGCCGGTACCGGGATCAGCGGCGACTACACCTACAACGCGACGACCAAGACCTTCCGCAGCGACGGCAACTGTACACTGGCGAGCGGTGTCTATTACTTTACGGATTTGGTACTGGACAATAGTGCCAGTCTCTCTCTTGAGCCGGGCGCCGAAGTGGTCATCTATGTCGAAGGCGATATTGAAATCAAGAACTCGGGCGGAATCAATGACGGGGGTGTGCCGGAAAACCTTCTGATTTTCTCTACCGGTGATCTGGTCTTGAAGAACAGTGGCAACCTGTACGGGGTCTTCTACAGCCCTGAAGCGACATGTGACTTGAGAAACTCCGGCTCGTTTTTTGGCGCAGTCGTAGCTCGGAATATCATCGGACACAGCAGCGCCAGCTTCCACTATGATCGGAATCTGGGAAACATCACGAAAGGGACCGCAGATATAGGTATGATCGGGTGGAAGGAACTGTAGACAGCACTGCGTCTACATGGCGAAAATAGTGATGCGACACCGTGCCGCAGATGGTTGGGTGAATCGTGGGTGCCGGACTAATGTACGGGCAAGAGGAGTCTTCCCGAACAATACTACTGTTGTCGTAGCTGTACTTTGAAGCGCAAGCCGTCGACCATCTCTATCAGCAGTTTGAATGCCCTGCTGGTAAGCAGAATGAGAATACTGCCGACTACCCGCTCGTCATCGATATCGAATTGAGCCCTGGCATAGAGGGTGTGGGAGTCACCTACCGAACAACTGGCGTCACAGGACGAAA
Organism: candidate division GN15 bacterium; assembly: GCA_003105265.1. Lineage (GTDB taxonomy): Bacteria > Zixibacteria > MSB-5A5 > GN15 > FEB-12 > FEB-12. The sequence goes on from PQAP01000010.1 coordinate 6,126, forward strand.
AGCCGATGATTTCCGGCAACGTGCCTTGCCTATAGACCGGCACCTGATATTCGAAACGATGGCCGACCGTATTGGAAATCGTTCCGAGGACGCTGTTCGTGAGTATGTTACCAACCTCCCGCAGCGCCTCTTCCCTCTCCACGTCCATTGCGGACGGATCAAACCCTTCGCCGATCAGATGCTGCGTAAGGGCATCACCATTCTCACGGGACAGAAGCAGAAGAGCATACCCGTCCATGGTGCCGTGGAACTGCTGGCAGACAGACACCAGTTGCAGATTGTTGTCGATCCCTATGCAATCGTGGAGATTGGTAAAATCAGTGACACCCAACAGTGGGACCTGCATGCGTACCTGGCGACCGACGAGTTCACTCAGTACCGATCCGGCCTTCTTGACTCCGGCGTTGATGATTTCGGTCAGTGTTCCGGTCTGTTCACGCGTCAGCATTTGGACTCCTCCCCGGCGATGGATTGAAGTAGCCGTTCTACGGTGGCCGCCAAGTCGGCGTGCTTAACGGGCTTGTTGAGGAAGTCCCTGGCGCCCAGTTGCAGACACTCCTGTCTGGTAGTCTCTTGAATGTCGGCCGACACAACCACCGCCGGGATCGCGCTGTCTCTCTTCTTAAGGTCACGCAGCAGACCGATGCCGTCGAGTTCGGGCATCAGCAGATCGGTAATTATCATATCCGGTTCAAGCGTGTCCACCAGATCAAGACCCTTCCGGCCGTTCTCGGCCTCCGTGACCCGATGTCCCATACTGCAGAGCATTTTGGACATCAACTTTCTCTGAAAGCTGGAATCATCCACCAACAGGATTTTGGCCATAGCGTGGCTCCTCGATTACCGATAGACTTGTTGCCGGAATGCAGCCCGGCCCGCTGTTTTGCATATCATCGGTCGATTCGGCACATTGGCTTAGGTGTATTTGTGCCCCGGGGGCCGTGGCAGGTCGATGTTTTTGGGACCAGCCCCTTCCCTGCTCTAAGAATCGATTTTGGCGCAGTGCTGTCTAGTAGAACAGGACAACCGGTTCGATGTGACCCGAGGACAAGCAGGTCGGCGGATCTCCGGCTAACCGTAACAGACAATTCCCCCAAAAGCAGTTGCCTGCACAAAGACCATTGGTCATATTAGGGTCCATCAGGTCCGAATTGGGTGCTATCATTCAGATCGGAGGTTCCAATGAGCAATTCCTTCAAACCGATCGTTGCGGGTGAATTCCGCACTCTCAGTCCGGAGGAGTGCCGCGTACTCCTTATCCGCGATTGCCCTCACCAGAACAACCTGGTCTTCTACGGCGAGATTACGCTGCTCATCAAACAAGGGAGTCAGCTCAAATCGGCCGGGATCAATCTCGCCAAGGTGATTACATCGCCGGCCGATCGATCGCTCTTGACGGTCCTCTATACCAAGGTAGGTAACGAGTGCGCCGGGCATACCCGGACGGATGACCGGTTCGACGATTTTGATGCAACCGACATTTCCATCTTCAAGAGGATCAAATCGCTGGCCGATGAGAGAGGCGTGTCGATCGAGCAGTTGACCTATGACCTGGTTCGTCAGAGTGACGAATTTGTAAATATCCTCTTCGAGCGCGGCGAAGAAAGCGCCGGGGCGATCCGGGAGTACGGGCGGCAGTACGCCGGATCTACTATTCTGATTGGATCACACGGCATATCGCGCATCCCCTGGACAATACTCCGCCTGGAAAACACATGGGGCGATTGGCCGGACACGATGTCGTTTCTGGAACATGGGCAAATCATGGAAATCATTTACAGGTCGACAACCGGGTCAATCGCCGAGCGCCACCTCCTCGAACCGCTCCCGCCGCCGTTCATCCCTCCGGTGATAACGGAGGAAGAACAAGCGGAGGGGCAGGAGTAATACGACGCCGCTGCCGGCAAGAGGGCCGACGACCGGAACACCCGAATTCCATTGCCAATCTGCGGTACAACGACAAAGCCGCGAAGACACTGCCTTCGCGGCTTTCGCCGATTGGAACGAATGAGAGTTCTTATTTCAACCGATCACGCTGTCGGGCTCCGGCACCATCGAGTTTGCACAAAGGACAATAGCGTCGGGATGGCAGCATCGGTTACGGCTCATACGCTCCTCAAGTTCATCTCCATTCTTCTCGCGTCCGATCTTTGGTGAGAATATAGTCCTCTGCCTCACTGACAGTTCGGCAGAACGTATCCGCCACCTGTCAAGAACGACACGAGTGCACTCAGATCAGAAAGATCGACAATTCCGACATTGTTGATGTTGGCTTCGGCGTCGCAGAGCGGCGTGTACCCGCCACCTGTCAGATAGCTGACTAGCGCGCTCAGGTCGCTGAGATCGACAATGCCGGTCATATTCACATTGCCCGTCGTACCGGTGCAGCAGGACACTTCGCAAGAGTCACCGATTCCGTTATGGTTGGAATCCTCCTGCGATGGGTTGTAATCACCGGGGCAGTTGTCGCAGGCATTCCCGACACCATCATGGTCAACGTCACCCTGGGTCGGATTGGCAGTTGTCGGACAGTTATCGCAAACGTTGCCGATACCATCTCCATCCGTATCGACCTGATCAGGATTGGCCACTGTCGGGCAGTTGTCACATACGTCGCCGCGGCCGTCACCGTCGGTATCCATCTGAGACGGATTGACAGTCGTAATACAGTTGTCACAAACATCTCCCCGTCCATCTCCATCTGTGTCGGTCTGGGTTGGGTTTGCTACTGACGGGCAGTTGTCACAGGCATCACCCTTGCCGTCGCCATCAGCGTCGGTTTGCGTCGGGTTTGCGACCGACGGGCAATTGTCGCAGACATCGCCCTTACCATCGGCGTCGGTATCGGCTTGCGAGGGGTTTGCCACCGCTGGACAGTTGTCGCAGGCATCGCCTTTGCCATCGCCGTCACCATCGGATTGAGAAGGATTCGCAACAGTGGGGCAATTGTCACAGGCGTCCCCTCTGCCGTCACTATCCGTGTCGGTCTGGGAGGGATTGTACACCGACGGGCAGTTGTCACAGGCATCACCGATACCGTCGCCATCAAGTTCCGAGATTGCATATAGAAATGAATCCGGAGAGGGCGTCGAGGGACGTTCATAGTTGAAAAGCGACCCCTTGGCTGTCACCCTCCAGAAGTATTTTCCAAGTATCGTGAGCGGCACCCGACGAGTGGTGTCGGCCAGGCCGCTGATCGTGGTTACGGGCGGAGTAAAGCCGGAATTTTGACAGATTTCGAGTTTGTACGAGACTGATTCTCCGGTATACACCGAAGCAGACTTGCCCCAGACCAATGTCACACTATCCTTGCCGCATCCTATCCCCGTTACCGTGCCATTGGGGAGCGGCGACTTCAGGTCAAAGGGTATGGGTGGATAGTTGGCAAAGATAACTGCACCTCCGGCTGTGCTGGAGAAAAGGACGTTGTTGACGTCTCGCGTTTCGTGACTGATGACGTACATGTCGACTTTGCCGGTGTCCTTGACAGACATTCGCAGGGTGGCCAGGACCCCGGGTCCACTGGCGGCTTTTAGATATCCGAGAATGAGCCCTTCCAACACGAGAACCTTGCCGTAGGTCGGCGACGTCTCAAAACGGAAATTGAACACTGTTTGTCCGACCGCCGGAAACAGCGGCCCTTCTTTGATGTGGGCGGTGTCGACGGCGTTCGAGTCAAGCTTGGTCGCGTCGAACGCGAAGGTGATCGAAAAGACTTTGATGCTCGTGGTAGCGGCGTCCACGCGCAACTCTAAATTGACATCAGTGGGCGGCACAACGCCGGTGAGGCGCGTCGTGTCCGGACTGAGAAAGATACTGGCGCCGAACGCGGTGCTCGTAGCAACACAGATCACCAGCAGCGCCAACGCAGGCAGGTAAGACTTGGGTTGTAAACGCATTGATCCTCCTAGGTTTATGTACAGCATCGTAAGTTCAGAGTCAGGGGCGGGGAGCCCTTACGGCTCCCCGTCTCCCGTTTCCCCGTCTTACCTCACCCGGGCCTATTACTTGAGGAGCACCATCTTTCTGGTAGCCGTGAAGCTCCCGGCCTCTACTCGGTATAGATAGATGCCGGAGGCCAGCGCACTGGCGTTCCAGGTAATGGTCGTGTAACCAGCTTCAGAGTGACCCTCAAACGACTCCACTTCCTGACCCAGCACGTTGTAAATCGTCAGCTTATAGTTGCTGGCGACCGGCAAGCTCAGTTCAATGTTCGTCGTCGGGTTGAACGGGTTAGGATAGTTCTGTGACAGAGCGAATGCCGTCGGCAGGGTCACCGTCTTCACGACGCCGAGACTGGCCGCGATATTCGAATTCTCTCTGTCGCGGAATGTCAACTGAACCTCTCCCATGTTCACATCGGACGTGCTCCGCGCCCTCAGCGTGACCACGAAGAGTTCGTTGGCTCCGAACGTGACGCCGGAACCGAACACCACACCGCTAACGTCGATGTTGTTCGACTTCCGGTCATAGTAGAAGAACGACTGGGCAACGGCCTTGTACGCCTCGCCGGCTTCCACCTTCACGAGTTCGAAGTTATTCGTGTTGTAATCGAGAACGACGTGGTAACCCTTCACTGCCTGATAGTTGTCTATCGTGACAGGAATGGCAAATTCCTCGCCTTCGTTGACGCGATTCGGCATGGTGGCCTCAACCGCGATGGCGGAGGCAGCACTGGTCACCGTTTCGCGGTTATCCGGCTGATCATTGGTCGGCGTCGTGCAATGGAACACGTCGTAGTTCAGCGCGAAGATCACCAGATCCTCGAAGTCGATTTTCTGATCAGGAACAGGATAGCTCCACGGCTTGGCGTCAATGGTCGGACCGATGTCCAGTCCTTCGTTGAAATTCGGGTCGCTGACAATCGAGTTGTAGGCGATTGCCAGAGCGCCGAATTCATCCGTGAACTTGATGCAGCCATCCGGGGCCGGTGAGAAGTCGCCCAGGATGTAGTTGGTGGCAGTAACGTCGATATTCGGCGTGGCCGACCACATACCGTTCTTGCCCAAGGTCCAGATCGAGAACGAATAGATATCCGGCTGCGGACCCTCAAAACGATAGACGGTATCCGTAACGCCGGTCGCCGCCAGAATGCCCTCGGCAAATGTAGCCGGGTGCGGCGGGATCGGATCGGGATACGTGGGATACTGGTTCTGGAAGTTGAACCGTATCGCATAGCTCTGGCCTTCCGCGACCTTGCCCCACGTCAAGTCGCAGGAGCCAGTGGGCATACCAAACGCTGATCCGGCCAGCGGCGGCGGCGGAGCAACGTTGGAGTACTGGATCGTCGCTGAGTAATAGCCGGAGGCAGGACCGATGTTTCCAGCGCCGTCGCGGAAGCGATACTGCACAGTGCGGATGCCGGGCACACCAAGAGCCAGAGATACGAGCGCTTTGGGCGACGTCACGGCAATCCAGCCCGTTGCATTGGAGCCATCACTGTTGCGAATGTACATCTGAGTGACATCCGCATCCCAAGTGATGTTGGCAGTATTGCCGGTCAGCGCATCGGTGTAACCGGGAGCCGCCAGCGGGTTGCCGGAGACGATTACAAAGGTTCCGGCGCTCGGGTGAGTCTCATCGAGGTTAACGACAACCGACGCGCTGGCAATATTGCCACCGTAGTCGGACACCTCGAGATTCACCGTGTGCGGGCCGTCACCGGTAGCCAGGGTCACCGACGGTGTTGTGCTAAACGGTACCCAGGCGGTTCCAGCCAACGGGCCGTTAGCCGCGTCTTTAAGCCGCATCAGATAAAGACCGCAAGTGTCACTGGCCGTGATCGACAGATTGATTAACGGCACTGGTGTCGGGTTCGGGCTGGTGCAGGTGAACGCGGTTATTCTTGGAACATTGATATCAAAGTAAACCGTGCTCGGCCCGCCGACCGGCGCTGAGACGTTGCCAGCGCAGTCGACAGTCTTCACCAGCACCGGGTACCAACCACACTGTGTGGGCGTTCCGACCCAGGTGTAGGTATGAGCGTAGGTGGCGGCGCCACCGGTCGTTACTGGCACGTCGGCATAGGTAACCCCGTTATCCTGCGAGATCTTGAGCGCCACGACATCAGCGCTCAACCCGGTCAGGTTGAGAGTAAAGGTGGTACTGTTGGTCACGCCAGGCCACACGGGATCGGGAGTGGCAGTCGGGGCGTTGTCTGCTGCGGTAACGCCGGCAATGGTCGGAGCGATGCCATCGACAAAGATGCTGTCGACCATCGCATTGCTGATGTTACCAATATTGTCGACCAGTCTGATATACAGTTTCTGGTAACCGAAAGCGAAAGTCACGCTGCCATCGGCGGAATCCGGTGACGGCATAACCGCTTCCCAGTTGCCATAGGTGACGCCATCATACGACCACTGCAGCGTGGTCGCGTCGGCACCTGAATATGTGAAGTAAGCACGAATCTGACCGTCCTTGGAGCAGTCATCTTCGAGCGTGCTGCGATCCACCATATTGTAGGTGAGCAGCACCGGCGGAGTGGAATCGAGCTCGATCTGGTCGCTCAGAATCGCGCTGATATTGCCGGCTTTGTCCATGCTCGCAAAGTTAACGATCTTGTTGCCATCATACTGACTAAGCACAAACGGATGCGGCATCGGGAAAGCAACCGTGCTGAGCCATCCGGTCGGCGGGCACACCAGATCGCCGGCGTTTTCGGAGACCTTGTACAGGACTACGTCAGCGCCGCCCCAGCTGCCGAGATCCACGGTGATGTTCCGCGTTCCGGTTTTAGCCGGGCCGGGAGGTGGCCAGGTGCCGGCCACGAAGTTGACCGGGGTCGGGGCCACTCTGTCCAGAGTGATGCCGTCCGGGCCGAACCAGTCGCGGCGGTTGTTGTACTTGTCGTACAGCCGCACCCAAACATTGTGGAGGCCATCCACGTTGCCCAACTGGAACGTTGCCGGGTTGGCATAAGCGATAATTGGCTGATCGCCCGATTCGGAAAGCATCATCTGCACGGCAGTGCCGTCATCCGCAAACGTCACTTTGACATCGCGGTCGTTGGTGTACTCAGGATCGGGAGCACAACCATCGAGGTCAGCCAGAGTGATTGCAGTAATGGCGGGTGCCGTCCGGTCAATATTATAGGTGTAGTACAAAGGAGCCGAGACATTGCCGCCGGCATCCTTCACGCGAACGCCAGCAATGTGAGTTCCCTCACCAAGGCCGAGCCAGACAAAGTCATACTGAGTCGGGCCGGCGGTTGCCGATGTTCCCGAGACCGGTGTCCAGGGGCTCCACGGTCCACCGTTGGAGTTCCACTGGAATTCCGCCAGGTTGTAGTTGTCGGTCGCCGACATCGTCAGATACAACTTCAGGAATGGTCCGGGTCCTGCAGCCGATCCGTCGGAATAGGTGTCATCCAAGGCCGGATTGTTGGCCGTCAGTGATACCATAACCGGCGCAACGTTGTCGATCAGCGTCAGCGCCACGCTGGCGAGGTTGTGATTCATCGGGTTGTTACCCGGATCTCTGAAATCCTCGTTCGTGAAGCCGATCGTGGCCACCGCATTGGCACCGATCACTTTGAACTGAGCCGAAGCCAGACGGGCACCGTTGACTCCGGGAGTAGTGAAGTTGGCAGCCGCAAACACCAACTGACCGGGCGTACCCGCGTCAACTTCGGTGTAGAGCGCCTCCGGCGGAGCTCCCAGGAAGCCCTGGTCGTATGTCGCCGTCGGTACATATTCCAGCTTGGTCGGGTCGAAAGTGACCGTGAAGCCGTAGGCCGCCATCTGGACACTGTCCAGTCCGGCACAGACCGGCATATCCCAGTTGAAATCGACGCTGAAAACATCGCCGATATTGTAGCTGGCAGCCGCCGCCACCGCCTTCAGCGAGTACAGCTTCGGATTCAGATCCGTCACTGCCCCGCCATCCTGCGCGAACACACCGTCACTGTAGTAGTTCTGGTCCCACAGGTCAGCGGCGACATTGTCGAAGCCCTGACTGGTCCCGCCGGTGTTGTTGATGAGGCAGTTGAAGCGGACATAGTTGGGGTTGCCGCCCAAGCTGTTCAGCATGTAGATCCCGTACACGGCGTTGTTGGTCACGAGGTTGTTTTCAACCCGCGAGCCGCCAACCGTGTTCAGGTAGATACCCTGCTGGGCCATCCCGTCAACCGTGTTGTTCGTGACCATGGCGCCGGTGGATCCGCCATCGAGGTAGATACCATAGGTGCCGCGTACGATCGACAGGTTGGTGATGACGCCATAGGGCGTGAAATTGTACAGCTGCGTGCCGAAATAGCAGCTGTCAAACGTGCAGTTTCTGATTGTGTCGTTGGTCATTCCGTTGCCGTAGACACCGTTCGTCAGCTTGGTGAACGACAAACCATCAACCACGGTGTTGGCCGTACCGGAAAGATCAATACCGGTCCCGCTCGCCCCGCGGATGATCATGTCGGTGATTGCCAGATTGGTAGCGCCGTTGCCGATAATGGCAGTGCCGCTATAGCCGACAAGTTTGAAGTGTTTCAGGGTCAGCAGACCGTTCCACGCCCACATGAAGTTGTGGGTGCCCGACGGAGACGTGAAGACGATATCGCCGGCAGCCGCCGCCGGATCGCCGTAAATTTCATCGATCTTCGTCGGATCGTAGACGGAAAGGTCGGCATCGCCGTAGGCGCCCGCCATGATGACGATCTTGTGCGGACCGCCGGCAAACGTCTGAGCAGTCGCGATTGCCGCAGCGAGCGTAGGATATGTCGTCAGCGGGTTGCCGTCGTCATCGACGACAAACGTGCTGTACTGGGCAAAGGAAGTACCTCCCAGCACCAACGAAACGAGAATCATTAACAAAAAGATTCGTTTCATCTTATCCTCCAAAAAGTTCAAGTAGTGGTTGGCAGCCGACATCGAAAAATGTCGTGCCAACCGGTTACCCGGAGAGCGAACGCGCCTTAGGAGCGCTCGCCCGCATAAGTTAATTCTGCCCTGCACTCTCCTTTCCGGACGAGTGCGCAGGTCAAATCACAGACGGGAAGCCACTACTTGCTTTTGGCATGTAAGCCGATATATTAAAAATGGCTGCCGGGGCCTGAGGTCCAAGGCTAACAGTACCCAGGTTAGAACTTGTAAATCCTCTGCCAGGCAGCCCTTACTTTTCTATCGCGGGGCTTTGCAACCGGCAGTCACCTTCACACCCCATTTCTGTGGACCTACCTTGCTCGTCCTTTTTATAGGTCAACAGCGCTTACGAGACATGGTCTCGTCACTTCAATCCCTTGGTACCAACCACCTCCTTCCCAGCCACAGGTTGGACGACCTCCCGGTCTCGTCATGAGACCGGCCGGGCGATCATAGAACCGGAGTGAACGCGGGGCTTACGCCCCTGTTGGCTTTATTGGATTGGGTATCCGAATTACGACGTGTCCCTGTCAATTTCCCCAGGGGACAGTGTAACTATGTGGCAAAATCAAAGTCGCACGTAAAAAAACATGCCCATGTTGTGTGCTCAACACTTCCCTGAAAGATTCTCAGTAAACATTCGCCCCGGTGGATGCCCACCGAAACGGTACCCAGTCAACACTTACCGAATAACCTTCTTACCCTTAGTATTTACTCTATACCACTTCTCCCGAATTGGCCAGACTTACCAGAATCTGAGCTTCAATTCTATTTGGCTTAAAGTGCACGGACGATATCCGCACTAAATGAAGGTAACCCACTCCAGATA
>PQAP01000010.1:16108-44600 GCA_003105265.1 candidate division GN15 bacterium
CGACCGACCGAGGGGAAGATTGAGGTATTCGGTAGAGACGCCAAAGCTTGTCGGGCCGAAATAAGTCGGGGGCTCAATTTTGCTGCCGTATACGCGCACATGCCGCTCAATCTGACAGTGCGACAGAATCTGAGGGTGTTCGGCCTCCTGTATGGCGTCGGACACCTGCGTGAACGGATTGACAAGCTCCTGGCCGAATTCGACCTGGTGCGGTTTGCTGACATCAAGGCAGGCCTCCTTTCCTCCGGCGAATTAAGCCGCCTGAGTATGGCCAAGGCAATCATCAATGACCCTCGGCTGCTTCTCCTCGATGAACCGACAGCATCGCTCGACCCGAGTATCGCACGATACGTTCGCGAAGCTATCAAGGCGCACGTCACGAACAACCGTACGGCGGTACTCTGGACCTCGCACAACATGCGGGAAATCGAGGAGGTCTGCGACCGCGTCCTGTTTCTCTCGCACGGGAGCATTCTCCTGGCCGGCAACCCGCGAACGCTTCCCTCCGAGCACGGGAAATCTGATCTGGAGGAATTGTTCATCACGGTCGCGCGGGAACCGCTCTCCTTGAACGGAGCCAACTCATGAGCTTCGCCCGGACCTATGCCGTATTCCTCCGCCAGGTGTACCTGTTTCGCGGCAACCCGACCCGTCCGGCCAGCGTATTCCTCTGGCTGGTGGTGGACATCATCCAGTGGGGATTTATCAGTAAGTACCTGAGCGTTATCGGTCACGCCCGCTTCGATTTTCTCAGCGCTATCCTGGGAGCGATCATTCTTTGGGGATTCGTCAGCCGCGTGCAGCAGGGGATGATGACGAGTTTTCTCGAAGACGTCTGGAGTCAGAACTTCATCAATTTCTTTGCCTCTCCGCTGAAGCTCGGAGAGTACTTGAGTGGTCTGGCGCTGACCAGTATCGCCACCGGGTTAACGGGCTTCGTGCTGGGCGTGATCCTGGCGGGAGCGGCGTTCGGATTCGACGTGTTCAAGATCGGATTATACCTGATACCATTCATGGCGATACTGCTGCTGTTTGCGCTGGCGATGGGAGTATTTATCTCCGGAGTGATCTTTCGACTGGGACCGACCGCCGAGTGGCTGGGCTGGCCGATTCCGCTGGTCCTCTCGATCTTTTCAGGCGTGTATTACCCTATAGCCACGCTGCCGACGGCGCTTCGACTATTCGCGCAAGCCATACCGACGTCATACGTCTTCGAGAGTTTGCGCGGGTTGATTTCTACGGGGACGTTTTCGCCAGATTTGAGCCGGAATCTCGTTATCGGCGGCGGATTGGCGCTGCTGTATCTGGCTGCGGCCTACCTCTTCTTCATTAGAATCTATCGCCACAATCTCGAGAGCGGAGCGATCGCCAAATACAGCGCAGAATCCTGGTGACCCGGTCCGCCGTCCGGCGTTAGTAGTCCATAGTGTCCGAAAAAGAGAAGCCGGCGAGGGGCTCTCGCCGGCTTCCATCAGAAATCCTCGAATACAGGTATTAACGCATCAGGACCATCTTTCGGCAGGCGACAAAACTGCCGGACTGCAAGCGATAGAGGTACATTCCCGATGCCACACCGTGACCGGCGTCATCCAGCGCATCCCACGTCACCGTATGCTCCCCGGCCGAGAGGTTCCCGCTGACCAGCGTGCGAACTTTCTTGCCGAGCAGGTTGTAGACAGTCAGCTCGACACGGGCGCCGGTCGGCAGCGAGAATTTTATGACGGTAGACGGATTGAACGGGTTCGGGTAATTCTGGAACAGCGCGTACTCTTTCGGCAACGCACCGGACTTATCCGAGGCGTTCGACGAGAGTCGGTTCAGGGCCACTCTCTCACCGTGCTGGGTCCAGCGAATTGGCGGATATGCCTTCACGCCATTGACGAAGACCGAGACGTCATCTCCGGTTTTTGGATAGCCCGCGGTCACGGGATCGGCGTTGTCAAAGCCGTACACCGGAGTGAAGCGAAGAATGCCGTTGGCATACACGCCACTGCCGCAGAGCACGTTACCATTGGCGTAAATGTCGATGCTTGTGCCGGACACCAGCGGTGCGCCGTCAAGCGTGATCTTCGAGCCATACACCGATACCCATGATCGCGACGGCACCGGTCCGGTCAGATCGGAAGCGGCAGCAATCGGGTGAGCGGCTTTGTGTGGGCTGACTGTCATGCCGGGATACATAAGTTGGTCGGCGGCGAACATGAATGCCCAGTAACCGAAGCCGGGAACCATGGTATCAAGTGTATTAAATGAACTGGCGCCGGGCTGGTAGATTTTGATGCCGCCGTCGAATCCATAGGCAATCCCCAAGCTGTCGACAATCGACTGCAGGGCGTTCTCCGGCGACAGGTTGACCTTGGGCCAGTAACTGACCAGGTTCCAGCGACGGTACAGCGGAATGCCCGGATCGAGAATCGGCTGGCCGCAGATATTCAGCGCCGTATCGCAATTCGGTTTGATCTTGACCCAATAGCCGTGGAAATAGTCCATGGCGAAGAGCGTCGAAAACTGCTCCATCTCCGGGTCATAAGTGAGACCGCCGCGATCGAAACTGAGGACTTCATCGATGCACCCCATGACCGGAGCCAGCACGGCAGCTATCTGGCCGCCGTAAGCGACATTCCACGAGATCAGGTTCCATCCGGGATGGAGTTCGATTCGCAGGCAGGCCTCACTCAGGAAGGTGCACACCTCGAAGCGATCACCGTTACTGGTCCAAATGAGTGGCGGAAATACGTATACTACTTCATTGTTCAGTAAAATGGTGAGGGTATCGCCCGGCTGAGCGCCTTCATCGATGGCCGATGTGGAATCGTCACGATAGATCGGAGCGAAGGCAAACCCGCCCTGCGGGCGAATGCCGGTCATCCCGCACAGGACGCCATCGGGATCAAGTACCTTGATCGTGTCATCCGTTGTCAGCGGTCGCCCGTTGAAGGTGGGCGCGCCGCAGTAGATGCTGATCCACTCGTTGGTTGGGATGATGATTTGTTCGCGCAGATCGGCCACCTGTTTGATGGCCTGGTTGTTGTTCTCCCGATATTCCTCAATTGCCTGATCCGGATCGACGCGAACAAAGATTTCATGCGCCAGTGTATCCGGGCGGACCCAGAAGATCGAAGCCGTTCCGGAGGCGCCGTCAACCAGCGATCCAATCACCTGGTCTCCCCCGATTCGGTGTTCCGCGACATCCGGGTCGCCGTCATAGAAGCGAACCGTAATCGGACCAACCGAACCGGAGTTGGAGACGCAGCGTACGGTTGCGGTGATCGTTGCGGTGTCGCCCGCCAAAGGACGAACGGGAGACATATTGACAACCGAGTCAATGGCGAGGTCCTTGGTACGCACCCAGACGGTCACGTTTGATTTGTCCGTCGCAGGTGTACCGTGGTTGTCCGTTACCATCAAGCTGATAGTCCAGGAACCTTCGCCATCGTAAATGCGCTCACAGATGGAATCGGTGCAGTCATCGAAGACGCCGTCGCCGTTCAGGTCCCAGGCATACGAAGCAATGTAGTCACCACTGTCATTATCCATCGAGCCGGTACCGTTAAATACGATCGTCTCCCCCGGTTTGGCGGCATAAGGCCCGCCCGCATCGGCGATTGGTGGATGGTTGGCCGTATCGTCGACAATCACCAGTTGCTGAGTAATGTCGTACATAGCGGGATCGCTGTCATCCCTTACGCGGAGGGTGATCGTGAAGGTGTCCCGATCCACGCCCGGGGGCAGAACGTACATGGTCTCCGGGATCGCTACCTTCTTGCCGACAGCGTCCGGGTGCGCCCAGTCAAGGCCGTTCGCATTNTCGAAATCCCAGGCCCATTCGATGATATTCTTGGCCGGATCCATGTGGTAGGAGCCGCCGCCATCGGCATAAAACTTGGTCGCCGGAGGGACNGTCGTGGGCGCTTTGATGACAGCCACCGGTTGGGCAGTGATGCCCCGCTCAAGGATGAGCAGGCCCCAATCGGTGTCGATTTCATCGCTGCCGTAGTTGCAGCCGGACCAGCGGCCGTCGGCCCGCTGGTTCTTCACGAGAAATGTATCGTATTCCAGTTGCCAATCATGAGCGCCGATAAACTGGATTTCATGAATTTCGCTTGAGGAATCCATGGCGATGCGGCACCCCTTCGCCACGCCATACATGGCGTAGTAGTTGCCGAAGTTGCCGTCTGTCACGTTACAGCCCTGGCTGCGCCAGTAGGTGTTCAGGTAGCTCAGCGCCCGGGTAATTCGATTGTCCCCGGACGGCACACCGATAAAGGAGAGTTCGCAGATGCCGGCGCCGGTACGCCCGATATTGGGAGAACCGGAATAATCGTATCCAAAACCACCATTGGCGTTCTGAGAATAATTCGTCCAGACCAGTAGTTCGGTCTTTACGAATGCTGGAACGGTCAGCCCCCATTCCTTCTCGGCTGCCTGCAGGCCGATAGACGGCCACTGGGTTACCGAGTTGTCTGCGCTGCCACTGTTGGGCGTATAGCGCCATCCGCCGCGCCCGCCGCCGTTCTCCTGCGCAAAGGCGAGGTAGTCAATTGCCTGTTGCGCAATTCGGCGATAGGTCTCCCCTGCCACGCCCGCCGGGCCGGCAATTGCCAGTGCATCAGGTGTGCCGGTTCCCACCAGTACCATGAGAGCGATTCCAGTCTCGTAAAGCGGCCGGGTGCCGTCGGAAAAGGCGATCCCCTTTCCGTCGCCGTCAGTATCCGGATTGCCCGAGGTCTGCACGGAGATATTTACCACCGATGCGCGCGACAGCATGATGTTCAGCGCATTCTGAACATGCTCGGCATAGATATCGCGGTCCGGATCGTTGTTAGGAAAATGCCCGCGATTCATGAAAGCCAGCGCTTCCATGCCGAAAGTTCCGGCGCGATACTGTCCCTCGGCTCCCCAGCCGCGCCAGCTGATGGAATTGAGATTCTGGAGGTACAGCCAGCGCAGGCCTCGTTCGATAGCCAAGCTGATACGGGCGTCCATATCGACCGGCACCACGTCAATTCGGACGACATCGGTGTCGGCCGCCAGCGAGGCATCGGTCACGATCAGCGTGGCGTATTTCGGACCAGTCGTCGCATACGTGTGCGTCACGGCGATATTGCGTTCATCGGTGACCGCACCAGAAGCTTGTGGCGAGCCATCACCGAAATCCCATACATAGGTGTAAGGGGCGACGCCGCCGGTGACGTTCCCCCAGATTGCCAGAGAGGTATCGGGCCACGCGTATGCCGTGTTAATGCGCGCCGCGATATTGCGGATGCCGTCCGGCATGACATTGACCCTGATGGCTGCAGAGGTCAACACCGCCGTAGCAAGCAGTATGACAACTGCGCCAATCAGACCAGTCCTGATCAATTTGGCCATTGCGTATAATCCTCCGTCTATTTGTTCTTAGATAATTGGCAGCGAACCAGATAAGGTGACTATCTAATGTAACACATTTGGTCCACAAAGCAAGACAATTCGGGAGCGGACCAAACGCCTCGAAGCCCCCTTACAGCTACCGGCGCCGGCGACCTGCGTCGCCCGCGGCCGGCACCAAGTGCACGCCAATTCCCTTAATTTGTCTTCTTGGCAAAGTCCGATGGCACTTCGAACTCGGCTGGGGGCACGGCCGACGACGATATCTGCGTGACGGTCGTGGTCATATGGAACAGGTAAGGTGGGGCCTGTTTGCTCTCACTCTTCGACGGTTCACTCTGTTCCTTCGATTTCTTCTTGCCAAAGAGTCCGCCGAGCTTCTTCAGGGCCTTTTCCTTGGGCGCCTCGGCTTCCTGCGGTTGGACCTCCTGCTCCGCCTGCGGCTGAGCTGCCTTTGCCGAGTCGATCGAGCGGGCAGCCAGCGTATCCAGTCCTTCCGGCAGAATTGACGCCACAGTCAACAGCGGGATTCCTTCAATGTCGCCCATCTTCTCCTGTACCGTCTGGGCGTTCACGCCGAAGCCCTTGAGCGCCTGGCCCAACCCTCCTTCCGTCTCGCCACCAAAACCGAGTTTCTCGGCAAACGTCTTGTGAAAATTTTGATATTCCTGATATCCCGGCACATCTTTGCTGACCCAGGTATCGATGGTCATGTTCATCGTGCCGCTCTTCCCGGACTCTTTGTCGGTACCTTTGAACGCCATAGTAATAATGACCTCATCGGCCTTGTAGCCCGCGATAGTCTGGCTCTTGCCGGTCTTCTCCACCTTGATGTCGGCATTGACCTGGACGGAATCTTCGGCGGGGTGCTGTGCCTCCTCCGCCTGCGCCGCCTGAAGGCCGGTGTCAAACATCGCCTTCATCTGGGCGAACGTAAGTTCCGTGTACTTCTTGTCCTTCAAGTCTAGATTCCACATCAACTCTTTGTCAAGGCGCACAATCTCGGCTGATTGCTGGGGTTTACCGCCGCCAAGAAACCCGATAACCTTATTGGTCATCTTCAACTCCGAGGATGTTCGGGATTTATCGCCCGAAATCATGACGGTTTGCGTTCCCTTCATGTTCATAATCCCGCCAACCCCCTGATTGTCGACGCTGGACGTGATGGTTATGTCGGCGTAGGTGGCAAGCGCCAGGGCCGGCACCGCGAGTGCGGCTGCAACGATGACTTTCATTTTCATAGGACTCCTCCTGATCACCGAGTATTTGGCTTCCGGATCGTCGAATGCCCGAACGGGGCAATAGTGTCGACTAGCTTAGGCGAAGACATCGCCGTCGTCAAGTCTGAAACGACGGAAACAAAACGGGGCGAGCTGTGATGGCTCGCCCCGGCACTCAGCCACCGTAAAACGTTACTTGAGCAGCACCATCTTCCGCGTGGCTTTGAAGTCTCCGGCAGTCAGACGATAGAAGTAGACGCCGGAGGAGTACTTGCCCGCATCCCAGGTGACCTTGAAGTAGCCGCCATCCGAGCGGTTCTTCCAGGTCTCCACCTGTTGGCCGAGAATATTGTAAATGGTCAACTGCCACTCACCCGCCGACGGCAACGCGAATTCGATAGTGGTCACCGGGTTGAACGGGTTCGGGTAGTTTTGAGACAGCGAGTAATTCCGAGGCAAGCTGTTGATCTTCGTAGCCACGACTGCGCCATCGAAGCTGCCGACCTCAATTGACTTGACGGTGACGCCGCTGCCGAGGTTGAGCACGGGACCTGCCTCCAGATATGACTGACCGTTCATGTTGGAAATGAGAATCCGCGTGTCTTTGCCGTCAAACTGATATTTCAAATCCATGCTGGAAGCGGCAGAACTCAATTCGGGACGAATATCCCCCTCAGCCACAACATAAATGGCGCCGATTTTGACATCCGTGCGCGTGATCTCGAGCATCCCCTCCGACACGCTGAACTGAGCTTCGATCTTGGCGTTCGGTGTTGTCTTCGGCATCGGCGGTATATCCCCGATTACGACGCGTATCAGGAACACCAAGTCGGCCACCGTTAGCGGGACGCCGTCGGCGTTGCAATCCGATGCGGCTATCGCCGCGTCCCGGCGCCACGCATTGGTTCCGAATACGATCGGCCCTCTGATGAAGTAGTTGGAGTACAAAACGGCATCGGCGATCTCAAACGGCACCTCGTTTAGGTTGAGGTCCCCGCGCGCGTCGATCGAGTCAGCGCAGATGATATCGACACCGCCGTTCGTGAAGTCGACACACCGCGCCGGCCCTGGTTTATCGGGACCGCCGGAGGTGAGACAGTAGTCGGGAGCGCCCCAGTAGCCGGGCAGGTTGTACATCTGATTCGTGATGTTATGCAGTTCGAAGTCGAAGACCTTGCGGGAAATCCACAGGGAGTCGCCCGCCCGCGACGACAAACTGTTGTCATTGCAACTCTGCCAGAAGAAGCTGACCGGCGAGAACTGACATTCCAGCGTACGGTCGTTCGAGACGAAGAAATCGATGACCGCAATCGAACCGATCTGGCCATCGAAATAACACCCCGGATGATACGCCCCATTATTGGTTTCGGCCATGCCGACGATTCTCAGGAGTCCTGACGGACACCCGGAGCCGCAGTTGCCGTCGGCGCCAAACCGATAAGTGAAGTATTCCCAACCGCAGGCGGTGAACAACTGGCCGGGCGTGACACCAAACGGAGTCAATGCCGAGGGATCATAGGCAATAAGAAAATCGAAGCCGCCGAGCTGCTTGCCTGAACCGTTGAGATACAGGTTGACAGAATTGTGCTGTCCCTGGATGACGTTGTGCGTCTTCTCGATCTGCACATGGATGCACTGATCAATCACTACGTCAATACACACCGTATCTACTGCAATCTGCTGACACGCGTCGGTCGCGGTAATCACCAGACAGTAGCGTCCCGTCGACGTCGGCATGAAGCAGACCTGGTGGGTTGTCGGATTATACGAGCCCGAAGGCGACACGGCCACCGTGGTGAGATTGTCATCGGCATCCGAAACCTGCACATCGAAACACAACTCTCCAAGCTGCTCGAGGTAAGCGGAGAAGTTCGACGGCGCATGAATTACCGGCGGCGAGTTAAACTTCACAGTCACGAGCGATGTATCGTAGTCGACCGCATTGCACGAATCTACCGCCCTCACGATGAAGCTGTACGATCTCGTCTGCCCCTCGGCATACGCCGGCGTGAAGCAGATCTGTCCGGTCACCGGATTATACGTACCATCAGGTGATACCAGTTCCACCAGCTTAAGGTTGTGGTCTTCGTCTGTCGCGGTCACATTCCAGCAGATCTGTCCCGCACCGCACAGGAACCGGGTAGTGTCAGGGCCGGCATTGACCACCGGCGGAGCGTTCAGATTGATCTGCACTGTGAAGGAGTCACGGCACACTGCTCCGCACTGGTCGACGCACTGCACAACGACCTTGCGGACTTCATCGGCCGAAGGGGTGTACACCCACTGACCGGCAATGATCGAGCCGGGGCCGCTGACGATTTCGCAGTGATCGAAGTTGCCGTCCGGATCGGTGCCGTAGACCGCCAAGCTGATCTGGACCGGCACACACTGGAAGAAGCTGTTAATGCCCTGTGGAACATGGCAAACGGGCGGGGCATTCACGTGTACCGTCTTGAGGACCGTGTCCTGATCGGCAAGCCCACAGCGATCCACGACCCGAACTATGAAGGTGTAGATACCGGACGTGTCGGGCAGGAAGCAGATCCGGCGACCGGTTTGATCGCTAACGATCTGTCCCGGGCCTTTGACCAGCTTCACACTGTCGATATTGTTATCCGCGTCGGTAACACTGATAGGCCAGCAGATATCGCTTGGCACGCACAAGCTCTGTGACCCGTCCGCACCGGCGTCGACGAGCGGCGCCCGGTTGAAGGTCACGGTTACATTGAGTGTGTCGGCGGCAAAGGCCTGACAGGCATCGGTTACCTTCACAATGATCGGGTAGGTACCCGCCGCTGCAGGCGTAAAGCAGATTCTATTCAATGTCGTGTCAATAGTGCCCGTGGACGAGACCAGTTCCTCGAGTACGAGGTTGTTATTGGGATCCGAGGGCGTATACGGAACGCACAATTGAGAGCCGCTGCACAGGAAGATGGTCGTGTCGCGCCTGGTAAAGAGCGTGCCCAGGGTCACCAGCGGCGGCGAATTGAACGCAACATTGTAAGTGATCGTTGTCGTGTCGGCTTTGCCGCAAGAATCAGCGACAGCGACCACAACGCTGTAGCTGCCCGCCGTGGTCGGAGTAAAGCTCCACAGCCCACCCGCGGTAACCGAACCGGCGCCGGAGACCTTAGTCCAAGTCAGCGTTCCGCCGTTCGGATCACTGGCCGCGAACTGGTAACTGATCTGCCCCGCCGCGCACAGGAACGTGTCCCTGGGCGACTGCGGATCGACCGCAATCGGAGCCGCGTCAATCGCGACATCAACAACCAGATTGCAGGAATCGGCGCCGCACGGCAAGGTCGCCTTTACCTTCAGCACATAGTGGCCGGACGTATCGGCCGGGAAGCAAACGTTTCCGCCGCTGTACGTCCCGATGGGCGTGACTGTGACAACAGCACCCTGCCCCACTACGCCAACCGGTATGCAGACATTGCCGGGCTGACAGATGAAACGCGATTGCGGAGGCGGACATGCAATTTGAGGCGTCTGGCCGATCGCGACGTTGAAGGTCAGATCACAGGTGTCTGGCGGAGCGCACGCAGCGGTCGCAATAACCCTGATATGGTAAGTGCCGACCGTATCGGCGGCGAAGCACAACTGGCCGCCGGCGTATGTGCCGAGCGACGTAGTCACCGTCGCTCCGGCCGGTGTAACAGTCAGCTGCTGACAGACCTGTCCGGACGCGCAGAGAAACGCGCTGATCGGGCCGGTCGGGCAATCGATAACGGCGTGTTCGCCAAACGTTACGGTCACCCTGATGGTGTCCTGATCGGCCGCTCCACACGAATCGGTGACCCCGACGATGATGTCGTAGATGCCGCCGGTGGTCGGCGTGAAGCACACTCTATTATTGGCGGTGTCGATGGAGCCGTAACCGGAGACCAGCACTTCGGTCAGTTTACCCATTCCGTTTGGATCGTTCACCGTGTACGGCAGACAGATCTGTTGCGGCAGACAAAGCGCCAGCGTCGAATCATTGCCCAGTGCGATGACCGGCGGCGCATTGAGCGTGACGTTAATCGTGACGTCATCTGATGTCTGGGCGCCGCAGGCATCGGTAGCGGTCAGGGTAAAGGTGTAGGAGCCGCTGGCAGTCGGCGTGAAGCAGATGCTCGAACTGCTGTAGGTCCCCGGACCGGTCAGGGCGCAGTCGACCAGGTTGTTGTCGACATCAGTGCACCCGGCCGTCCAGCAAATCTGCGTCGGAGCGCACAGGTACACAGTCTGATCAGCCCCGGCATCGGCCACCGGTGGGCTATTGAGTTTCACCACAACGTCAATTGTATCCTGCGCCGAAGAACCGCATTCGTCCTGTACCCTGATGATGAAGCGATACGTGCCCGAACTGGTCGGGGTGAAGCACACTTCGGTGTTGGCGGTATCGAGCGTCCCGCTTCCGGAGACCAGGGTCACCGTCCGCGGCCGAGGATCATCGGGATCGGACACGGTATAATCGAGACAGATCGGCTGAGGGCCGCAGATTGTGAACGGGTCGTATGCGGCGAAGCCGATTGAGGGCGCACTGTTAATCTTGAAGTCCACCGTGAACTGAGACTCGCAGTAAGCGCCGCAGGCGTCGGTGCAGCGTACCCGGACGGTCACCACCTGACTGCTCAGCGGCGTGTAACACCACTGGCCGCCCGAAAGCGTGCCGGGTCCCGACACTATCTGGCAGTTCGACAGATTATTGTCGACATCGGTACCGCTCACCGGCAGACAGACCTGCGACGACGCGCAGAGGAAGATGGTCGTGTTGGACGGTACGTGGCAGACCGGCGTCGAGTTCAGCGTGACATTCACGATCGCGGTGTCGCGGTCCTTGAGGCCGCAGGCATCAGTGGCTTCGAGGATAAAGGTATATGTACCCGATGCGCTGGGCGTGAAGCAGATCTGAGTGCCGGTGAAGAAGCCGGGACCGGCAATCAGGACACTCCCTGCCAGATTGCCGTCGACATCCGTGCAGGATGCCGGCCAGCAGATCATCGCCGGAGCGCACTGGAATAGTGTCGAATCGCGGCCCGCATTGGCCGTCGGGGCGGTATTTAACGTGTAGTAGACAACCACCGTGTCGAAAGAGATCGCGCCGCAGGCATCAGTAGCTTTCAGCACGAATTCATAATTCAGTGTGCCGGTCGGCGTAAAGCATATTTGGCTGCCGTTAAAGGTGCCCGGTCCGGTCACGAGCTCGACTGTCGCGAGATTGCCGTCAGGATCGGTCGCACCGGCCGACCAGCAAATGGGTGCAGCGGCGCACTGGAAGACTGTAGTGTCGCGACCCGCATTTGCCACCGGCAGACGGTTAAGCTGCACGTTAATGTTTATGGTGTCGCGGTCTTTGGCGCCGCACGAATCAGTCACCTCAGCGACAAACGTATACAGACCGGACGACAGCGGATTGAAACACAACTGCGCCGGGCTGAGCGTAATCGTCCCCACGCCGGCTTTGAGTACGACTGTGGCGACGTTATTGTCGGGATCGGTCACCGTATACGGCAGGCACACGTTGCCGGGTCCACACACAAATATCGTGGTATCGTTCCCGAGCGCCAGATCAGGCGGCGAGTTGAGCGTGACGTTGTAGGTCATGGCGACGGTGTCAGCAGCGCCGCATGAGTCGAGCACTTTGGCGACGACCGAGATCGACCCGCTTGTCACCGGGGTCACGCACCAGAGACCGGTGGCACTCACCGAACCCGATCCGGAGAGCTTGTACCACATGAGATTTCCGCCATCCGGATCAGTCGCTACGAATTGATGGCAGATGGTCCCGCTCGCGCACATGAACGTATCTTTAGGCGAAACCGGATCGGCGATGACCGGCCGAGAGTTGATTGTTACGTCGACCGTCAGGAAGCACGAATCGACTCCGCACGGCGTGGTTGCTTTTACCTTCAGCACATAGTGGCCAGCCGTATCGGCGGTGAAGCAGACATTTCCGCTCTGGTAATGACCGATCGGCGAAACCGTCCAGGTAGCAATGGGTGCGCCGCCAACTGGAATACAGATAGTCTCTCCCGGCTGGCAGATAAAACGCGTCTGCGGACCGGGACAAGTCAGGTTCGGCGGCTGGCTCACCTGAACGTTGAAAGAAACGATGCAATCGTCGGTGCCGCAGGGGGTTGTGGCGGTCACCTTGATGTTATATGTCCCGGCTGTATCAGCCGTGAAACAGAGTTGACCGCCGGAGTAGGTGCCATACGAGGTTGTGACCGTAGCGCCTGACGGAGTAATGGTCAGGGCCTGACACACCTGAGACGGTACCGAGCACAGCGTGATATTGATCGGCGTCGTAGGGCAGGTTATCACCGGGCCAGTCCCCATGGTAACCGTGACCACTATTGTATCCGCATCGGTGGCACCGCAAGGATCGGTCACCCCCACCACAATAGTGTACGTGCCGGCACCGGTCGGCGTGAAACAAACGCGATTGTTGGCCGTGTCAATTGACCCGTATCCAGACAGCATGGCTTCCGCCAACCCTGCGAGTCCATTTGGATCACTGACGGAGTATCCCACACAGATCGGCTGCGGACTGCACTGAGACACTGACGAATCGTTACCGAATGCAATGCTCGGTGCGCTGTTCATCGTAACGTCATAGGTCAGAGTGGTCGTATCAGCCGACCCGCAGGAGTCAGTCACCGCGACCGTCGCAGAGTAGCTACCCGTAGTCGACGGCGTGAAACACCACTGCCCGGTTGATGTCACTGTCCCCGCACCGCTAATCTTCGACCACAGCAGTGTCCCACCGTTCTGGTCGGTAGCGCTGAACTGGTAACAGACCTGCTGCGCACCGCACAAGGCCAGAGAAACGGGTGAGGTCGGATTGGTCGCAACCGGCGGAGCGTTGATCGTCACGTTTAGCGTAATCGATGTTGTGTCTTTCGCGCCGCAGGAATCCGAGACAATCGCGTATGTCGTGTAGGTTCCTGAGATTATCGGCGTATAGCAGAAGACGCCGCCGGACGTGACCGTGCCGGGCCCGGACAGCTTGGTCCAGGTCAGCGTGCCGCCATTGACATCGTTGGCCGTGAACGTATGGCAGATTTCCGTCGATGCACAAATGAACTTTGTTATCGGCGATGGATTCAACGCCACGGGCGCGCTATTGAGCGCCACCGTGACCAGCGCCGTGTCATAGTCGACCAAATTGCAGGAATCCGTAACTTTTATGACAAAGGTCGATGTTCCGGGAGCGGAAGGCGTAAAACAGACCTGATCGCCGCTGAGAGTCCCCGGTCCCGAAACCAATTCCTTCAATTTGATATTGTTGTCGGGATCGTAGAAGCTCACGGGGAAGCAGATCTGAGAGAAGGCACAGACAAACTTGTTCAAGTCCGGTCCGGCCGCGGCCACCGGGGGATGATTCACGCCCACCGTGACCAGAGTAGTATCCTTGCCCACATTACCGCAGTCGTCGACGGCGGTAACGATGACGCGATACACACCGCTCGTATCGGCGTTGAAGCACAAGTCGGCGGTCGAAGACGAAGGCGCAGTCCGCACGGCAATGGCGTCTACCTCGATTGTACCAGATATGCACTTAATGTACACATGGTTGAACTTAATGCCGTCGGGGAGATCAAAAGTCACTCCGCCAGTGCCGGAACCAGCCGTACCGCCCGGAATGGTTCGCGTAACTGAGAGCACGTTGGTGCCCTCGCGCCGGAAAATGATATTGGCGGTGCCGCCACCATTGGTATTTGAGAACATTATGAAATCGGTGTTGGAGCCGTTGCAGGTGGTAATGCAGTGATCGAATCCCAGCGTGACGTAATTGCCGGTATTGAAATCGACCGAGCCATCTCCCATGCCGTTGTCCGGACCACCCGCGCCCGGCAGCGTGAAGGTCAGGTCGGTCGGCGATCCTTTCATCTGATCGGCCGATTGCGCCGGTCCGATGCCGCTAGGGAACGACCCGTAGTTAACGACGGTGGTCGCAAACATGAAGTTGGGAAGCGTGACGCTCACCCCCGATGTGGCGTTCACCGGGGGAACGAAATCGGTCGATACCAGCAAATTCTTTCCGGGCTGCCCACCGCCGATCTGCGTTATTGTGCCGCCCAACTGGCTGATCCGCCCGATTTGGTCACTCATCGACGTTGAGCCGGAATACGTGCCGATATTACTGTACACGGTGTCCACGTCGCATTCCGCGTCCTGAATGAGCACCGGCAGGCAGATGGGTCCCGGCGCACAGAGCGCGGTAGAGAAATTGGCCGGGAGTGTGATGCTGGGCGCGCTGCCCGTGCCACTCACCTGAATCGTGCTGCACTCGTTGGCATCGGACAGCGCAATACGCTGATTAGGGTCGCAGGCGCTGTTTGGCGGCTGCGATGAACTGGGTTTGTCCTCGCCCCTGAATTTGATCCGCAGCGAGTAGGTGCCCGGCGTCACCGGCATAGTCATGGTAACACAGGCAATGCCGTTGACGTCGGTCACGGCGGAATCATTGGAAATCTGTGCCTGATTGACACCACAACTGCCATTATTGAGGAAAAACAATATCTCACGGTTCGGCAGGGGGACATACACGCCGCCGCCGCAGTTCTGTGCCAGATAGGCGCAGACAGTCAGCGACTGCCCGGGGCAGAATTGGGGATCGCTCAGGTCGGTGGCAAAGTCCAACCGCACATTGCTGTCCGTGAAGGTGACAGTGGCAACGATCTGCGAACTCAGCCCGACGGCCGTAACCAGATATGTTTGATCGACCCCCTCGGTCGGCACGATCCAGACGGTCTGGAACGCACCCTGTTCATCAGCCGTTACCTGCCAGGGCTGAGCCGTATCCCCTACGCCGGGATTGTAGACATTCTGGACGTCGACCTGCACGATTTCATTCGGCCAGAAACCGGTACCGGTGATGATGACGGAATCGCCGGGGGCGTAATCCGTCGTGTCGGTTTGAATGACTGTCGCCGAGAGCTGAGCTGCCTCAACCGAGACAACCCCGAACGCCCCAACCAGCGACGCCGCGACTACACACAAAGCGAGCACAAACTTCATGGAGGACATCCCACTATGCAAAAATGACTTTTTTTCAGAGGAAGACTGCGCGAACGCCGAACCGCAACCGGATGCAATCGTACGCGCTGTTAATTGGATAGCACTTGAACAAAACGAAGAAATCGAAAAGTGCATTGAGCAATTGCCCATACACACCTCTATGGTTACCTATTTCGCCCACACCCCGGAAACACCAGTCTCGCCGCCCTCACAACCCCAGTTGTCCAGACTCAGATTATGGTGACGACTTATTCCGGGACTTCTTATCCATAATGTACATTATAATGCAACCTCTTGTCAAGACAAATCTTACACCCATAGTCCACTTTTACCGGACACGTGCTGTCCTGATTCGCGACTTCCGGCTTGCGGCTCATCAGGTTTTGGTGGCCGGACGCTTCAATACCCAGTCATCTGAACTTCACACCCGCCTTGCCTACGGGGCCGCATCGCCCTCATAACGTCGGCTCGCCGATCCTGAAAAGAAGCCAAGTGGCCGCTCTATTTCTGCACCGGCTTCTCGCCAAATACCTCGGCCTGAAAGCGATACAGGGTAGCTTCAGGTCGGGTGTAAGAATCATCCGGTAGCCCGGCTTTCTGGCAGGTGCTCTCAAGAAACTCTGTCCGGTCCCAACCTTGCTCTGTGGCCACCTGTGGTAGAAGCAGCCCTGACCGTCGTCCCATACGAATCAGCAGGCCATCCCGACCCACGATGACGGAGTCCAGTGATTCCACCTTTTGCAGCGGCGTCAGGACTGAGATTTCAATGTCAATGTCGGGCAGTTCGCTCGCCCGGACCGGGTTGAAGCGCGGGTCCTCGACTGCCGCATGGATGGCGCATTGTGACACGGTCTGATAGAGCGGCCGCACCGCTTCAGTGTAACCGATACATCCGCGTAGCTCGCCGAACTCTCTCAGCGTTACGAACGCCGCGCCGNGTTGCNGTAGTGCGTCCGAGACCGTGAANTCNGGNGCTGACCCTTTGGTCAGATANCCCTCAATTGACTTCCGCGCGATCTCCAGCAGGGTCTGGCGATCGGCNTCCGAAATGTACTGGGCGGATGGTTTCATGACCTTCTTCACCTCCGCTTTGGGACTTTGATTCTTCTTGCCGGGCATGTCGTTTGACCGATATATGACGGCTGCCACATAACCGACGACNGAGCNTTTGTCTCCCGTCTGATCGCCGGAATCACCGTATTTCAGGATGTTAACCCGATTTGCACCGGCCGCCATGGCCGCCTTCAGGACCGCCGCCACAGGCCCTCCCCCGCATGCTTCGGTCTGGCCGGTGTTCAGACGGCGCATAAGCTTATCAGGATCAAGTTGCGCAAGGCATTCCATTCCGAGTGAGTCCATGCGGTAACCATCGGAGGCCGGGCGGTAGTGCTGCCAATCAGTTGAAGCAATCATGACGGTGTGACCATCGAACTTCAGCTTACTGAGTGCTCGCGCGAGATCTTTGACCGCCGGTTCATCCTGCGAGCCCATTGTCAGCGGAACGATCCTCGCCTCGGGCGCCACGGTCTGCAAAAATGGCAACTGCACCTCCAAGCTGTGCTCCTGGCGCTGTGCTTCGGGAACGATGGCGATGTCGCGATCGTCGGCTATCAGGAGACGAGATAAGCTGTCGTTGCACGATGTCAGTCCCAACGGAGTCTTCCAGATAATGTCGGGTCCATAGACAGAGACTCCCGAGAATCGATATCGATGCGACGGGCCGCACAGTATTACGTTGGCAATCGGCTTTCCCTCGAGCAGGACGTAGGCATGCGCCGCAATCGGCCCGGAGTAGACCAGCCCGGCGTGCGGCACGACCAGCGCGATGATGGTGCCGTCTATTTCGGCCGGCTTCCCTGCTTCGCTCAACTGCTGTTTGATTAGATTCGCAAGCTCTGCGCTGTCGGCCGGATAAAACTGCCCGGCAACTGCCGGAGGACGAATGGTGGCTCCAATCAGCGCACCGGAAACAAGTAGCGCAAGGCCGAGCGCAGCCGCCGTTGCTTTGACTGTATCTCTCATTTCGATTGACCTTTTGCCAATTGATCGCTTGGCCGAATACCGTGTTGCATGAGTCACGATCGTAGTATATTTATTATATGAGTTCGGTGGTCGTCGTCAAGTACTCAAATGGGGAGCTGCGAGGGCCCTTCGACCTCGCCGTCTACTCCCAATTGCTAACCGCGGCGTTCTGTCTGCTCACCCGGACCTCCTCAGTCACCGACGCACTACATAAGCTGGTCCGGGGAAGCACCATCGGAATCAAGACCAACTGCGTAGCCCGCAAGTTCAATTCCACGCCGGTGCCGCTGGTTGACGCCCTTACCGGTCTGTTGGTTGAAGCGGGATATTTCGAAAACGATCTCCTGGTATGGGATCGCACCAGTCGCGAACTGTCCGGGGCCGGCTTCGTGCTCAATGCCACTTCAAAGGGCGTGCGGTGTGCCGGTACCGACGCCAACGGCATCGGGTACAGCCGATCGTTCTATTCCTCAGGCGAAGTCAATTCTCTTGTCAGCCGGATTCTGACCGAACTGGTGGATTGCAATATCAACGTGCCGATACTCAAGGACCACTCGATAGCAGGGATGTCGGCGGGACTCAAGAACCTTTACGGCGCTATCAATAACCCGAACAAGTATCATGCCGACGGCTGTAATCCTTTCTGCGCTCACGTTTCCGCCCTTGAGCCGATTCGAAGCAAAAACCGGCTGGCGATCATTGATGCCGTGCGGGTTCAGTATCAGGGTGGACCCGGATATATGCCGGACTATGTTGCTCCATACCACGGGCTGATTGTATCCGACGATCCGATCGCAGCGGACAGGGTTGCCCTTGAGATATTGGAACATCTGCGGAAGGTGAATGGCCAGCCGACGCTCGAAAAGGACGGTCGACCCGTCAAGTACTTGGCCACTGCCGAATCGATCGGACTGGGGATGGCCACACTGTCGAGGATTGATTTGCGGGTGGTGGAACTATCTCCNGGCGGAGAAGCTAAGCCGGCGGAGTTGCTGTCATGAGGCGCCGGTCGTTCTTGAAATGTCTTGGCTGCGGCGCCGGGGCCGTTGCGGCCGCTGATCTGCTGCCTGANTTTCTGGGAATCGTTCAAAACGCCGCGGCGTTCGACAANCAGCAGGTTTTGTCCANAGTCGAAGCCCGCTANTACAAGAAGCGTCCGAACGGCGGTATCGAGTGCGGTCTCTGTCCTCGGCACTGTCAGGTCACCGATTTGGAGCGGGGATTCTGCGGTGTGCGGGAAAACCAGAGCGATGTATATCGCACGCTCGTGTACGGCCTGCCGTGTGCCTTGAATATCGACCCCATCGAGAAGAAACCGTTTTTTCACTTTTATCCCGGCACTCAGGCGCTATCGATTGCGACGGCGGGATGCAATGTCAACTGCAAGTTCTGTCAGAACTGGGAGATTTCGCAATCGCGACCCGAGCAAACAACCAATTATGAATATTCGCCGCGGTCGCTTACCGATGCCTGTCTGTCGCAGAAGATTCCGACAATCGCATATACCTATTCCGAGCCGACAGTATTCTATGAGTACATGTATGACACCGCGACTCTCGGACAGAAGAACGGTATCAAGTCAGTCGTGGTCACGGGCGGTTACATCGAGACCGAACCGCTGGCGGCGCTGCTCAAGACGGTCGACGCCGTCAAGGTCGATCTCAAGTCGATTCGCGAGGACTACTATAAGAAGATTGTCAGCGGCGAACTTGGCCCGGTGCTCAAATCGATCGAACAAATCAGGAAGTCGGGCGTCTGGCTGGAGCTTGTCACGCTTGTGGTTCCGACTTTGAATGATAGCGAAGCAGAGTTTCATGATCTGGCGAAATGGATAAAGACCAATCTCGGCCCGGATGTCCCACTCCACTTCTCACAATTCTATCCGCAGTATCTTCTTACCTCTCTTCCGCCTACACCGCAGAAGACGCTCGAGACGGCGTACGAGATTGCACGCGCGGAAGGACTGGAATATGTGTATCTCGGCAATTTGCCGGGGCACCCGTCGGAGTCGACTCANTGCCCNAAGTGNGGNGAACTNGTGATNGGNAGACGCGGCTTCAAGGTNTATCAGAACNCGCTGAAGGACGGTTGCTGTCCGAAGTGCGGATGGAAAGTGCCGGGACGGTTCTGATGCGGCGTCAGGCATTTCTGCTCGGCCTCTTTGCCACCGGTTCACAAACGCTTCTTCTTCGCGAATTAACCTCGACTCTCAACGGTAGTGAGCTGTTTATTGGGACAGCGCTGTTCGGCTGGCTGGTGTGGGTCGCATTGGGAGCGTATCTCGGCGGGAAGTTCCGGCAGACGTTGTCTTCGTCCACCCTACTCCTGAGTGGAGCGATCCTCCTCCCCGTGGTGATACTCCTGTGCCGCCTCTCCCCGCTTCTGCCAACCGGTACTATTGGTGAATTCATACCGTTCAGCGTTGCTTTCGTTATCTCAATTACAGCAGCTCTGCCGCACGGGATTATCTCCGGACTGCTGTTTCCCGTGATAGTTCGAACGGGAAATTCCGAGCAGGGGACAATTCTCCGCGTGTACCTGGTCGAGGGAATCGGGGCCTGCGTGGCCGGAGTTGGAGTGACGCTTACGGCTGGCTATTGGTTATCGACACTTTCTACAGCTATAGTCCTTGCTGCGATAGTCATTATAGGTTCCGTCAATTCATTACAGCAGCGACGGCTTATCCTGTCCGGTTTTGTCTTCGTGCTTGTTGTGCTGCTGCTTTCAAGTGGAATCGTTCGAATTGCCGAGCGGGCACTCGACGCGATCCGCTACCCCGGCTATGAAATCTTGAGAGTATTTGATACTCCGTACACGCACCAGACGCTCCTTGAGCGCGACAGCACCTACGTACTAATGACGGACAATACCGTGGAAGCGAGCTACCCGGATGTCGAGAGCGCTGAAAATCTTTTGCTGCCGGCGATGGCGTACCTTGAGCCCGGAAGTTCGCTCCCATGCGGTGACAGTCTGCGGGTCATCGAGATTGGCCGACCGGAGTTTGGCTTTGGTCAGTTGCTCTCGCGTTTCGTGCATGCCCGTCCACGTGTGCTTGATGCCAGATACAGTTTGCATGAACATCTGAGCCAATTCTTGCCTTTTGAGTCTGACATATGCCAAGCGGGCGACCCCATTACCTTTATGAGTTCATGGCCGCTCGGTTCTCCTCTCTGCTACGACGACGTTATCTCGGTTGACCTTGGAGATATTGCCGCATACAAAACCGGGCGGCTGCTGAACAGTAATGCGATTCGACTCATGAAATACTGCATTCGGGACGGTGGTCTGGTCCTGATAATGACGCACTACGATTCCGACCGCTATCTCACGCCCATCGTATCTGAAATCCTCGGAACCATCTACCACGAGCTTGGCGGTGTATTTCAATATGTAACGGTGTGGCCGGGGACGAAGACGCTCTTTCTCGCCAGTGACAGAGACCTCTTTGGCTTACCGAACGACTCGGTATTCGCGCGTTTGTCACGTCTCAATTATGAGCCGCAATTTGTACACGAAATGTACCTTCGGGACCGGCTGAGCGCATTCAAGGTCAATCGCCTCATTGAGGTCCTGAAGGCAAACCGCGGTCTCAATACTATTGACAGGCCGACTCTTGTCATGAAACAGGCGCTTTACCGCGCCCAGGCCGGCGCAGGCGACAAGCTTATCGCTGCCATGATCTTCGAACACAACTGGTGGCTTATCACACTGCCAATCTGCTTCCTGATATTGATTGCAGGGGTAATTCTCAGGCGCAGTTCGCCCGGTGCCGGTGTATTGTTGTACATAGTGGGAGGCCTCGTTTCGCTCACGGTGGAACTGCTGATATTCTATCTGTACCAGTCCAGTGTCGGAGCGCTCACCGCTCATCTTGCGGCGCTGATCGGTGTGTTCATGCTGGGACTTGCTGTCGGCGTGATTGCCGCGTCGTCCGCGCGCAGAAGGTTGAATGAGATCATGGCACTCGGGCTCCTGCTGCTCATCCTCCTCGCTCTACTGTGGACAGGCAACGTTCCAAACTTCGTCATGGCAGGAGTGCTGTTCGTGCTCATGTTTGCAGCCGCGGCCGCTACGGGAGGATTGTTCGTTGCCGCAACGCGTCGCTATTATGCGGCTTCCACTGGAGCCAATCGAGGCCTTGGTTATGCCGTCGAAATCGCCGGCTCAGCTATCGGCGCGCTTCTGACCACCACCGTTCTGCTGCCGACAATCGGAGTATCCTGGATTCTGATTTCCTGCTTGATCTTGACGGGCTTGTTGGGCGCGGCCACCCTGATTGTGCCGCCCACTCGTTAAGGACGCGATGATACCGGTCGTGCTTTGCGGTCCAGCAGAAACTGGTTTGAAGTCGACCGGGTCTCTCCGACCGACGTGATTCTGATGGCCGCTCTGTCCGCTACCGGGCAGGCGAATTCACAGGCACCGCATCCGGTGCACACCTGCGGATCGACATACGGCTGCTTGAGCGTAATCATCTCCCCTTTGCTGTTGCGAACTGTCTCTTCCTTGAGATAGACCGACTTGGGGGAAGTCGGGCACCACTCCTCGCACACGATACATGGTGTGGCCATCGCCCACGGAAGGCAGCGGCCGCGATCTATGAAGGCGGTACCGATTCGATTGGGTGGCGTGTCCTTATCTCCCATCTTTTGAATACGGCTCAAATGCACAATTGCGCCGGTCGGGCAGACCTGCCCGCACAGTGTGCAGCTCGGCTCGCAGTAGCCGATCTTGGCAATCAATATCGGCGACCACAGCCCTTCGAACCCGGCTTCGAGCAAGGTCGGGTGCAGGGCGTTGTTGGGGCAAATCCGCATGCACTGGCCACACCGAATACATCGGGACAGAAATTCCGACTCATGCACAGCGCCCGGCGGCCTGATCAGGTCGGGATTGGCGTTGACTTCGAATGCAGTCCCGGATCGCATCAACGGAACCAGGGCGACCCCACCCGCCAACGATGTGATCGCCATGCGGCGGGACATATCGACACCTGCTATCGGTGCCGGATTAATCTCTTCCCCCGTTCGCTTTGGATAGAATTTGAATGACAGCGCTCCGCGCGGGCAGGCGGCCTGACAATTGAGGCAAACATGGCACTCGGTCCGGCGCCACGGCGAACCGACATCCGGACCATCCGCTCCTTGGCAGTGAATCAAGCACAGATTGCAGTGGTCACAATTCGCCCTGATTTTCTCAAGTCCGAAAATCGAGAATCGTGAGAACATGCCAAGCAGCGCGCCCAGCGGGCAGATGCCCCGGCACCAGAAACGCGTATAGATGCGATTCAGTATGAGGATAACAAGAAAGAATAGTCCGAGGAGTAATATTCCGTTGAAATGCGCCTGGCGAAACGGAAAGAGGATGGTCTCGATGTTGTCGTAAACTGATTGCGCCCAGGTCCCGAGGGCTGGCGGCGGGACATATCCCTTGAACCAACCGATCAGTCCGAGTGCGGCCGTATGCAGGAGAGGAAGAATCACCGTACCGATCGACCGGGCCAGCAACGCCAGCGGATCCAGAAGTCCAATCTGCAGCGCCCCCGCCACCGAGGCACCGAGAAAAATAATGAGAACATAGTATTTGATTCGCTGATAACGTTTGTAGCGATTCGATTCGATACGCGCTGAGACTTTGCGATCGGTTACCTTGAATGGTATTTCCGAAACCCAGTTGTTGACCGAGCCCATTGGGCAAACCCAGCCGCAGAAGAAACGGCCCATGAAAATTGTCGGTATCAGGATTGCCAGTCCCCACAGCAATCCTTTGAATATACCGCCGGTCGAGAGCAAGGTCGCGACGCCAACAAGCGGATCAAACTGCAGGGCAATTGACACCGGGAATGGCAGCAGCGTTTCCGCCTCCGGATTCGGCGTGACCGCCGACTCGAAAGTAGTCTTGAGTATGAGCCAGAAGAAGATGACGAAGAAGACAACCTGGGAGACGCGGCGAAGCAGACGAACAGTCTGAATCGACATCAGGCCACTTCCTTGTAGCCCGCAGCACGGTAGTCGACTTTCCCCAATCCCGTTTTCTCCGCGAGGACAATGTGGCCAACATGGTCGCCCCTGAGCCCGAGGAACTCACAGGCGCGGGAATCAGCCGCGACTTCGTCGGTCGCACAGAGAACGGTGTTTTCAATCGCGACATCGTCAAGCGAACCGCCGGTCGGGCCGTTGCGAAGTAGCACGCGCGTGGCATCGACTACCGTCAAAGTCGGACGGCAGAACGCGGCCAGGTCGACAATCGATTGGTCAATCTTCTGGTGCAGTTGATGTCGCGGTCCCCCCAGAATGCCGTACCAGTTCTTCATGCTGCACGTACATTCGAGGAGTGAATGCTGTTTGATTATCGGCATGTTGATGAGCTTGTCAGTCTGGACAAAATACTTCAGCACCGGCCAGGTGGTGATCATCTTGCCGTCGATGACCGTCTTCACGAAATCCTCCTCTCTGGGAAGCAGCGCTTTGCCGCCGGCCTTTTCGACTGCCTCGCGGACGCCCGACCGGATATAGCATCGCCGGGGATCATTGCAACTGACATCGGTGACAATTACTTCCGCCGCGCCTGCTGCGATACACAGGCGGACCATTTCACCGACCAATATTGGGCTGGTGTTGGCGCCTGTTTCCGGCGTGCGATCCCACCCGAGGTTTGGCTTGATGACAACCCGCTCTCCCTTCTCCACGAACCGTTTGATGCCGCCGATAGCATCGAGCGACTTGTTCAGTGCCACTACCGCATCATCGTTATGACATAGAGTCAGCCGCGGAAGGAGCGCATCGTTGGGAACCCGGTAATCGCCGGTCTTGAGCAGTATGGGGGCATATTTGGCGCTGCTGCGATTGTGAAACAGAATGCCCACCCCGGTGGTAATCCCGGCCAGCGCCACCGCCTGACCCGTAGTTTTGAGGAATTCGCGACGGCTTATCATAGCATGCGCCCTTCAATTTACCGGTAACATAAGTGCACTCTGTTATTCGATGCAAGGCAGAAGATGCGGACTTGCCCAGTTCCCTTGCGTATGCAGCGCAATCCGACTATCCTTGATTCTATGAAGACCCGAATATTGCTGGTAATGACCTTTCTCCTCCCGGCCGTATTTCTTGCCGTTCCCGCCCAATCCGAGGTCCCGTTCGCGCCGGGTTGGACAGAGGCGCAGGAACCCCAGGTATTTCCCAAAGGGCGCCTCTATGACTACATAGACGGCGGCGCCGAACTCTACGAGGAGTTCGGGGTCATCAAACTCACCGTCTGTCAGTATCAGAAGGAACAGGACGAACTTGAACTTCTCGTGTACGACATGGAATCGCCCGACGCCGCGCTCGGGATATACCTGATGCAGGCAGGGACCGAACGGCCGATCGCCGGAATCGTCGCCCGCAATTCCGGCTCATCGTCTCAGGTTAATGCGGTACGAGGGAAATCCTTTATTCAGATAACGAGTCTCAGCAGTTCTCCTGCCATGCAGGAACCGACGATCGCACTGTGCAATCAGGTCATGGCGGCAGTACCTGAGGGAAAGCCGGTGTCACTGTTGACAATGCTGCCGCGCGACAGGCTCGTCGCCGGTTCAGAACGGTTGGTCCACGGCCCCCTCGCCGTGAGACAGGTAATGCGCGTCTTTAGAGCCAATCCGCTGGAACTCGGAGGAAGTATCTGGGGCGCGGCCGCCAAATATCGCATTGGCACGGGAGCCGTTGAAACGCGGTTGCAAGTCACCTATGCTGACACCTCGGCTGCGCGTACGGTGTTCGCGAATCTTGAACAGGTTGTGGATTCCTCCTTCTCCCTTAAGGCATCATCTACCGCCAGCCGCACGTTCGAAGACAGAACCGGAAACAGATTGACTGCAGTGATCGACGGCAAGCATCTGATTCTTGCCTATCGGTCCGGAACCGCTATCGAGAACTAAAAAGCCACCCCGGCAGTCGGAGTGGCTTCACTCAGCAATTGTGTGCCGTGCATCACGGACAGGGCGGAAGGAGATAGCCGCCGCCGGTCAGATAGCTGACCAGCGCGCTTAAGTCCGCCAGATCGATAATTCCCACTGCGTTCACATTGG
Source organism: candidate division GN15 bacterium (assembly GCA_003105265.1). Classification (GTDB taxonomy): domain Bacteria; phylum Zixibacteria; class MSB-5A5; order GN15; family FEB-12; genus FEB-12. The sequence continues at coordinate 41,792 of PQAP01000010.1, forward strand.
CTTCGTTCGGACACGGCAGCGCATAGCCGCCGCCGGTAAGATATGACACCAAAGCACTCAGATCGGCGAGGTCAACTATGCCGACATAATTGACATTACCGGTCGTCCCAACGCAACAGCAGGCGTCTCCGATACCGTCCCCGTCGGAATCCTTCTGACCCGGATTGGCTATGTTAGGACAGTTGTCGAGCGTGTCGGGCCAGCCGTCGTTGTCGTTATCGCACGCCAGCACGAATTCGAACTGCACATCCTGATCCATACCGTTGCGACCATCGTTCCATGACGCTCCCCACGGGTTAATCAAGCTCTGGTCTGATGACAGGTACATCCCCGTGTACAACCCGCTGGCGCCCGCTATAGTTGTAGCCGGCGGGAACGGTCCGACCCGCGATACCATGCAGTCCTTCCAGGTTATGCCGCAGTCTTTGGACACTGAAGTCCAGACTTCGACACTTGTATTGGCCGGGTCACGACGCCGGTCGTAATAGGTCACGGTGATGAAACCGATGTTCGGATCGAGAGATATCGAAGGCGCCCACTGATCTCTCAGAACGGTGGTTGGGTCCTGATTGATCCTGACCGGCGCAGACCAGGAACCGGGCGCGCCGCCAGCCGGGCTGAAGCTGAAATAGATGTCGGCGTCTCCGCCCGTATTCAATGCGTCCCATACGAGATAGGCCATCGTCGGGCAGACAGGAGACATCCCCTTGTCGACCGCCAGCCCGACCGTATTGGCGACCACAATTCCTGGAACGAGATTTACAGGTAATGGCATGATGCCGGCTTGTACGGCAACAGGCGGGGACCAAGCCGCGCCGCCGGTGGGCATCGGGTTTGTCGACAGCATGACGGTCCCGTTTGTCACATCACGCCATGCGCAGTAGATGCTGCCGGGCGGCATGAACGGATTGCCGGCCGGGCCGGCGTAATCCAGGGCCGGTTTCACCCCCGCCGGAACTCGCCAGACGGGCATGTTGACCCCAATGGCTACAGGTGGGGTGATCGCAGGATAGGGAAACGGTGCACCTAAGGTGTTAGTGGATGAGGTCCAGATACCAAAACGGTCCGCTGCATCGTTAAAGAAGTTGCCGTCGCCGCCGGGATCACCATCATTGTCTGTGTACTGCACCCAGGCGAAGGTCGCGGTTCCCCCCATCGGGAGTGGAATCATCGGCAGGTCCACCGATGTCACCGATGGATAGTCAAACCATTGGTTCGCCACCATGTTGACGTTCAGCGGCGTAGGCGCAATAAATGGTGCCCCTCCTCCCGGTGTATTTGTCATGTACGTGGCCGTCATTCCTCCCGCGATGAATGGCGTGGCCGAGGTGAAAGCGGTCGCCCCCATTATGAATCCCCCATTCGTCTGGGATCCGAGTGTTGGATTCCAGTAATTGGCGGCCGGTGGCGCGGCGGTGGGTCCCATCGGCATCCACGATCCGGCTACCCCGCCCGCGGGCGACCATGACCAGTACACCTGTACCGGAGCATAAGCAGGCGCCATGTGATGGGCATACACGCTATAGATTTCCCCCGGAATCCTCTCACTCCAGGACGTGGCAGTGTTGTTCTGTTCCGTCATGGGAGGAGAACCCGGGAAGATCAGAGCGTTTCCGGCCAACGTCATCGCCGCCGGCAGAAGAACGACCAGAGCGGCCGTTCGCACGAAGCGAAGTGAGTGTGCCATGCTAGCACTTCCTTTGTGGTAAAAGATTTACTTCCGCAGCTCTTCAGGCCTGCGGAGACTTATACGAGTATTCCGATGTGCGTTCCGATGCGAACCATAGGCGGTCCGCGGCGGGCGGATTACCGGGTTAAGAGCGGTACTGATAAGATGACGTGCCAGTTGTAGATTTCAATATTTAAGAGGTTCCACATCCGCAGTATGGGTACCCGGATTACTGCCCGTGACCTAATGTGGACTACTTCCGTTATAATGTACAAATGCGCGATGGTTACGCAACAGTTTTCTGCGCCGGAGCGACCATGTATTTAGGTTAGGGCGCCGCACACGACGGGAACATTAGCGCACTTCGACCCTGAGCGGCGATTCGGTCACGTCCCACTGCCCTTTGGCAACGTTCTTCGCGCCTTCGAACACCAGATATGAGTATTTGCCGTAATGAGGCACCAGTTGTCCAAGGCGAGGAAGTGATGCGGCGTCATTGGATAGCAGCACCCAGCACTTGGCCGAGCCGTCAGCGCTTTGCCCCGACAGCACAAAACTGTGTCCCGCTCGCGGATAGCCGACGCCCGAGATGGTCACGGAATCCGGGGTGATTTTCGCCTGTTTGGCGATATAGTCGGGTACCTCGCTCGGGTTGAGCATGATTCTCGCCGCATCCAAAGGCACGGACGTCGATGATGATTCCGGAATTATCGTCGCGCTGTCTTCCGACACGCCGCCAGCAAATTCCTGGAAAGCCGCTGCCAGCGGCTCATCCGACTGCCCCATAACGAACACTGATTTTGGCGCTCCGAGCACGGCGGAGATGATTGGTTCTACCTCCTCCGGATAGAGCCGACGGAACAAATCGTAGTCTGGATCTACCGTTATGGTGGCGCCGGTCTCTGCAACTAGGGAAAGCGTCAGTACGCTGTCGGTCATCAGCACCGTCGTATCCGTGCGCCCCGCGTTCCCTTCAATCGAAATCGGCACCTGAAGGTGATACGGCTGGCCGGATGTCTGGGTAAGATACAAAGTCACTTGCTTCGTGTCCGGAGTCGAGCCGTCGCCGACATTCGCAAGCCGAATTCCAAGTACCGGCGCGCCGGTGCGATCAATCCACTCCGGAATAACAAATGACAG
>PQAP01000011.1:0-31631 GCA_003105265.1 candidate division GN15 bacterium
GCGGATATCAAGGTGTATCTCGATGCCGTGGTCGAAGTCCGGGCTCAGCGAAGACTGCTCGATCTTCAGAAGGCGGGTATTACCAGCACGCTCGAAGAGCAGGTTGCCGACTTGCAGCGGCGCGATGCTTTCGATTCCGGACGGGCGCACTCGCCGCTGACGCGGGCGGCCGATGCGGTAGTGGTCGATACAAGCGATATGACAATCGATCAGCAGGTGGATGAGATCATCCGTCTGCTGACACGGGCTATCGATAAAGCGTCATGATTCTCTACTACACCGGTTGGGTGATCACGCGGGTTCTCACCGCATTATTGTTCCGCATCCGGCTGTCCGGGCGCGAGCATATACCAAAATCGGGCGGGTTCATCCTGGCCAGCAACCACATTTCGTATTACGATCCGCCGCTTCTGGGAAGCTGGTCGACCCGTGAGATGTATTTNTTNGCCAAGGCGGANNTGTTNCGNNANAANNTNTTCGGCTGGATNATCAGNCNNACCAACGCNATCCCGGTNAAACGGGGNACGATTGACCGCGTGGCGGTCGACCGGGCGCTGGAGGCGATAGCCGACGGATTTGGGCTGGTGGTGTTCCCGGAGGGGACACGGTCCAGAACTGGCGAATTCCTTGACCCTAAGGGTGGTCTGGGGATGCTGGCGATTCGGGCACAATGTCCGGTTATTCCCGCCTATGTTCATGGGGCAGATAAGCTTAAACGTTGTCTGTTGTTCCGGGATCGGCTGAGTATCACGTTCGGAAAGCCATTTGGCAAAGTCTGGGTGCGGGGGTTTCCGGAGACCAAAGAGGGGTATGAGAGCTTGTCGCGGGAGGTGATGGACCGGATTGCAGAGCTTAAGGCGGACGTAACTGCGGGGAAAAAGCGGGGTTGAGGGCCTTGCCCAGATTCGGGGGCGGGAAAATCTATTGGCGAACAGGCCGATATTTGTTATATAAGCAGTCTACCTTTGGAATGCACTGGTAACATTTGACCCAGGAGTCAGAAGGAGGTGATTCTGTCGGTTTTCCCGAAAGGGAAAAATCCAAAACCGGCGGAAACTGTAAGGAGGTTCTTACAACTACATGGCCCTAGCCAAAAAACCCACTATTGCGCCGTCGCATGCCGCGACGAGCAAACGCAAAGCCACAGCGGCTCGCAAAACCACCAAAGTCAAAACCAAAATCACCAAGCGGGAAACGGAAGTCGTCTCTGTTACTGCGGCCATAGCGCAGGATCAGGAGCAGGTCGAGCGCGTCCAGACCACGCGCCGCATCCGTGTCGCCGAGAAGGCGGCCACCCGCATGCCGGTGGCGGCGCCGACGGAACCGGTCGAGGTTCACGCGGTGAAAATCACCGATGTCTCCGGAGTCGTGTACGACAAGGCGGATTACGACGCCATGGTCGAGATGTACGATTCCACGATCAAGGACATCAAGGAAGGTGAAATCATCCGCGGCCGGGTGCTCGGCGTGACGATGGACGACGTGATTGTCGATGTCGGCTTCAAGTCGGAAGGGATTATCCCGATCACCGAGTTCAGCCAGCCGATCAACATCAAGGTCGGCGATGCGATCGACGTCTATCTTGAACAGATCGAGGACGCCAACGGCGCGCTGATACTGTCCAAGCAGAAAGCGGACTTCATGCGGGTCTGGGACAAGATTCGCGAAGTGCACGATTCCGGCGAAGCGATTGAAGGCCGGATTGCCCGCCGCATCAAGGGCGGCGTGGTGGTCGACATCATGGGTGTCGATGCCTTCCTGCCCGGCTCGCAGATTTCTCTGCGGCAGGTGCCGGATTTTGATGCGCTCATCAATCAGAATATCGCGGTCAAGATTATCAAGCTGAACAAGTCCCGCCGCAATATCGTGGTGTCGCGCCGCGTGGTGCTCGAAGAAGAGCGCGAGCGGATGCGGTCATCGCTGCTGAGCGAAGTGCAGGTCGGCCAGGTGCGGCAGGGTATTGTCAAGAATATCACCGATTTCGGCGTGTTTATCGATCTCGGCGGTGTCGACGGCCTTTTGCACATCACCGATATGTCGTGGGGGCGGATCAGGCACCCTTCCGAAATGGTGTCGCTGGGCGACAAGATCGATGTCAAGATTCTCGATTTCGATGACCGGACCTCGCGCATATCGCTCGGTCTGAAGCAGATGACGCCCTATCCGTGGGAGAACATCGAACAGAAGTATCCGATCGGCACGCGTATTACCGGTCGCGTGGTTTCCATCACCGATTACGGCGCGTTCGTGGAGCTGGAGCGGGGTATCGAGGGATTGATTCACATCTCCGAGATGTCCTGGACCCAGCATATCAAGCATCCGTCCAAAATCATGAATGCAGGCGATCAGGTCGACGCGGTGGTCCTGTCGGTGGACAAGGATAACGAGAAGATTTCGCTCGGTATCAAGCAGATGGAACCGGATCCGTGGACGACCATCGAGTACAAATACCCAAGCGGCATGGTGGTGAACGGCAAAGTTCGCAACCTGACCGCGTTTGGCGCGTTTGTGGAACTCGAAGAAGGGATCGACGGGCTGGTGCACATTTCCGACATGTCCTGGACCAAGCGGATTCAGCATCCTTCTGAAGTGATGAAGAAGGGGGACAAGGTCGACGTCAAGGTACTCAAGATCGATCACGAAAACCGTCGGATTTCGCTCGGCTACAAGCAGCTGACCGAGGATCCGTGGCCGGAGCTGGCCAAGCGGTTTGCGATCGGCTCGGAGTGCCTCGGGACGATCACCAAAGTGCTCGACCGCGGAGTCGTGGTTGATCTCGGCGATGATGTCGAAGGGTTCGTGCCCTCGGCACAGCTGGCCGGACGCGACCTGGCCGACCCGACCGGCGTCTTCAAAGAGGGAGAGCAGCTCCCGTTGTCGGTGCTGGAGTTCGACCGGAATCAGCACAAGGTGATCCTCTCGGTGCTCGCGTATTACAAGAAGCGGGAGCGGGCCGAGTTCGAGGAATACCTCGCCAAACATCCGGTTTCAGCGGCCACTTCAATGGCCGAAGCGATGCCGGAGCAGTTGAAGGCGCAGGCGCCGGCTGCGGAAGCGGAACCGGCGACGGCGGCTGAGGCGACCGAAACGGCGGAGAAGCCGGCTTCGGAAGAACCGGACGAGATTTAGTTTCGCCGGAATTCGCATAATCAAGCGGCGGCTGTGTGAACAGCCGCCGCTTTCTTATTCAGGGAGCGTGATAGGCGGACCACTCATCTCACGTCAGAAGAGTGCGACTTCAAGCTCGAAGGCAGCACGCACACGTCCGGCAACCGACTGCAACTGGGCGTCGTCGAGTACCGGCATGCCGTCACCAATTATGGCGGTCGTCATGGCCGGTTTCTGGCCGGGGAAACAAATGTTCAGTCGTCGTGCGATGTCATCGGCGAGCGCAACCACGTGAGCGAGGCGATTGGCCGGCAGTGTCTCGGCGGTGATCTGCCGATGATGCGCGTGAATCGCCCGCACCAACGGCGACGGGATATTCCAACCGGACAGCATCAGCGAAGCGATATCCGAATGATCGAAATTCAGCATCTCGGACTCGATCTTGCAGAATTCGCGGCCGGAGGTCACCACTTCGAGCACAATCTTTTCGAACAGATGCGGTGCGCGGGCGTGCAGCACCAGTTTCCCGATATCGTGCAGTAAGCCGGCGATATACGCCGACTCCTTATCGCCCATCTTGTATGATTCCGCAAGCGTGCCGGCCGCGATGGCGGTACACAGGGAATGCCGCCACAGCGTTCGTGCGTAATTGCCGTCAGCCATGTCACGGTAGATCAGATGAGTCGAGGCGGCGATGGTCACCGTCCGGACCGTTTCGAACCCGAGCACCTGCAGGGCTTCGGTAATTGATTTCACCTCCCGCAACCGGCCGTAGAAAGGCGAATTGGATAGCCGCAGCACTCGGGCCGACAACGATTGGTCGGCGCTGAGAACGTGCCCCAGCTCATTAATATCCGTTTCCGTATCGGCCGTCAGCTGAAGCGCCCGGGCCAGAACATGGGGCGCCGCCGGCAACTCGCCGATCGCGCGCACCAATACGTCCAGGGTCAAATCATGCGATTGGACCGAATCGGAATCCTTGTGGCTCATCCTGCCTCCCTTCTCTTAGTCGATCAACCGGTTCCCACGGATCGACGCCGTGAACTCACGACGTCGAACTCGGTGCGTACAAGAGCCAGAGGTGTGCTCGAAATCGCAGGGACGATCATCGGGGGATCGCCAACTGCGCAACGGCCCCCGAACAATGACAGCCGAAATCATGGCAGTCTCCCGGGACTGCCGGCGCCATAATAGACAAACACAACGCCAATAGCAAAGTACAAAACAAGATCCCCCGCTCTGTGCCGCCGAGGAGCAAAGTTCGGGAATCGGCTGCCGGGCTCCGCCCGCCGGGCAGGAGAAAAGGGCGTCGGAGTAAGCCGGTTATTCGGCGGTCGTCGGATCTATGGTTTGACGCACCGCCGCAACACTGTTGGCGGGGAACCCGCCCCGCTGGGCATGCTCTCTCACCGACGCTTCATCGGGGGCAATGTAGACGCAATAGATCTTGTCATCCGTTACATAGCTCTGCAGCCATTGAATGTGAGGGCCCATAGCGCTCAGGACAGCGCAGGACTTCTGAGAAATGGATCTGAGGTCGCTGGACGTCAACTTTCCTGCGCCGGGGATTTGGCGTTCAATCACGTACTTCGGCATTCGGTGTCTCCTCTTGCGATTGCGGAAAAGAGTGTTTCGGATCGCCCGGGCTGTCTTTCTGTCTGTAACATGGACTGGACCACTCCAGTTCCGGGAAGGAGTGCGGGTTTTGCGGCTTTCAGCTTACGTGAGGACCTGCTGTTGTTTCCCCACGGCTGCGAAAATCAGGTCTTCCGCTCTTTGGTTTTGGCGGCCGGGAAGAGGACGTTGTTCAGAATCAGCCGGTAGCCGGGGGAATGTTTGTACAGCGCCAGATCGGTCGGCGGGTCATTGATCATATGCTGGTAGTCTTCGGGGTCGTGGCCGGAATAAAATGTGAAGGTCCCGCGCCCGAGATTGCCGTGTATGTACCGNACCTCGTCGAACCCTTCCGGCTGGGCNAGNATNATTACNGACTTCTTNAGCAGNGATTTNCGAAATCCCGTCACCTGNCCCATGAANCCGTTGACCGTGTTGACATGNTCCTGCACGAGCATGGTCGGCACCGGATCGAGCTTGGCGGAGAACTCGAACAGATAAAAGAAGTCGCTCTGCGGCGTGGGGAATTTCATCATCCGGTCGGGATAGGTGTCGATATTGGAGCGACGGTACACCATGGGATCGAACGACAACTGAAAGTTCTCGAACGCNAACGTTTTGGNGAAATCGAGCTTCTGCTGGGCATCGGGATCGACCGGATCGCCGTCGAATTCGCGCGGCACGATATCGACGCCGTCCGCCGCCAGCGCNATATCCATCGTCTCCGGCGCCGAGCACATGGAGAACAGGAAGCCGCCGCGACGGACATAGTCGTAGATCGTCTTCACGACATCGCGTTTCAGGATTGAGACTTTGGCATATCCGAGTTTCTTCGCCATATCCTCGTTGGTTCGGACTTCCGACTGGTACCACAGTTCGTTGCGAAAGGCCGCGTAGAACTTGCCGTATTGCCCGGTGAAATCCTCGTGGTGGCAGTGCAACCAGTCGTACTTCTCCAGTTGCCCCTGCAGTACCTGCTCGTCCCAGACGACATCGTACGGAATCTCCGCATAGGTGAGGGCGAGCGTGACGGCATCATCCCACGGTTCGAGATTGGGCGGGGAATAAACAGCGATTTTCGGCGCTTTCTCCAGTTCCACCCGCTCCATGTTCTCCGCCTCGATCTGGCGATAAATATCGGAAATCTGCGATTCGGTCACCTGCTCAGCCGAGACGCCCATAACCAGACACAATTCGGCGTCATCGGGCGTCGCCTCGATCAGGAACGAGCCGCCGCGGTAATTGAGCAGCCATTCGGCCTTGTGCCCTTTCTCGAGCGACTTGAATACCGCGCCGTAAGCTTTGAGATGGTCCGTCTGCTGATCATCCATGGGGATAAACAAGCTGGCCGCGTGAACCGGCGCGATGCCGATGAGCAGGCAGGCGAGAACAATACCGAAAAGGGACTTTTTCAGAAAGCCCACCCTGACGGGCGGGGCACCGAATGGCGGGGCCTGGTAGTTGCTGGTTGTCATCAAGGTATTAAACACATCCGCACGCCTGCCGTTCGGTCGCTATTTCGGCGGCTCGGGTTTCTTCGACGGTTTTTTCGCCGCATCGATCAATTCTCTTCGTCGCTTCTTGTACTTGTCAAGATATGCCTTAAGATTGGCTTCGCGGCCAACTTCCTTGGGGTGGTAGTATTCTGTACCGGCCAATTCGTCGGGGAAATACTCCTGATCGGTGATGGCGTCCTCAAATTCATGAGCGTATTTGTAGTCCCGGCCGTAGTCGAGCGCCTTCATCAATTTAGTCGGGGCATTGCGTATCCATAGCGGTACCGGCAAAGAGCCGTGCTCCGAAGCATCATTCATTGCCTGATCAAACGCCAGGTAGATCGAGTTCGATTTCGGCGCGCAGGCCATGTACACGACCGCCTCAGCAATCGCCAACTCACCTTCGGGAGAGCCGAGAAAATGATAGGTGTCGCGGGCATTCAATGTAAGGGTCAGCGCGTACGGGTCCGCCAGCCCGATATCTTCGGTGGCAAATCGAACCATTCGGCGGATGATATACATCGGGTCCTCGCCGGAGTCGAGCATCCGCGCCAGCCAGTAGAGGGCGCTATCGGGGTCGCCGCCGCGAATCGTTTTGTGAAGCGCCGAAATCAGGTTGTAATGCTCTTCGCCAGCTTTGTCGTACTGGAGAATCTGTTTCTGATGAACTTTTTCGAGATCCTTGACACTGATAGCTTTGTCGGCGCCCACATATTCAGCAGTCAGTTCCAGCAGCATGAGCCCCCGCCGGGCATCTCCGTCAGCGGCATTGGCGATGAAGCCGAGAGCACCGTCACTCAGCGTCAGCTTCATTTTGCCGAGACCGCGCTTGCCGTCGGTAAGGGCGCGCTCGATGAGTTTGCTGATATGCTCCGGTGACAGACGAGTCAGAACGTAGACCCGCATCCGCGACAGGAGCGCCGAGTTGACCTCGAACGACGGGTTCTCGGTCGTGGCCCCGATCAGCACGATATCCCCCTTTTCGACATAAGGCAGAAACGCGTCCTGCTGGGCCTTGTTAAACCGGTGAATTTCATCGACGAAAATATATGTACGCCGGCCGGTGGCCTGATAGTATGCCCCCGCCTTGGAAATGATCTCCTTGATCTCTTTAATGCTGGATGATACAGCTGAGAATGGCACAAACTGGCCGTGGGTCGAGCGCGCGATCAATTCCGCGAGAGTCGTCTTACCCGAGCCGGGGGGACCCCAGAAGATCAGCGAGCCGACCTTGTCCGATTCGATTGCTTTTCGAAGCGGTGTTCCGACCCCGATGATCTTCTCCTGCCCGACAAACTCGTCGAAATTGACCGGCCGTATGCGGTCGGCGAGAGGGCGGATGGTTTCTTCATTGACGCCGGCTTCTTTCGGTTTGTCGGAACGAAACAGGTCCATGAAGCTAAAGATACGACCGAAGAGAATGCGGGACAATCACAAAGCTTGGCGAGTGGATTGCCGCTTTCGCGGGAATGACATGCTCTGAATTCTTATTTTAACAGCCGGCGGGTTATCTCGTCGGCGAGCAGAATCCCTTCGTCGGACAGTCGGACCACGCCGTCCTCGTCGACAATATGCCCGGAATTGCGGAGCAGATCGTAATTGTGCGGGTCAAATCGCGATTCTAGTGACCGGCCGAATCGTGCCGCAAACTGGTGGCGGTCTATCCCCCTGGCCATCCGAAGCCCCAACATGATCGCCTCGACCATGCGGTCCTCAATACCGGATTCGTCGTAGACAATCGGCCGCACGCCGGATTTCAGGGATGCAAGGTAGTCACGGACGCTGGACAGGTTCGCGAACCGCTTTCCCTGCATGAACGAGTGTGCCGACGGACCCAACCCAAGATACTCCCGGCCTTCCCAGTAGCCGAGATTGTGCCGGCACTCGAAACCGGGTCGAGCAAGCGAAGATACCTCGTACCGGTGGTACGCGGCCTCGGTGAAGCGCTCGATTCCGCCGCGATACATGGCCATCGAGCTCTCCTGATTCGGCATCACCAGCTTGCCGGTCTCTACCTTACGGGCCAGAGGTGTACCGTGCTCGACCGTCAGTTGATAGAACGAAATATGCGGCGGGTTGAGATCAACGAATTCATCGATATCTCTTGACAGCATCTTCATCGACTGCCCCGGCAGGCCGAAAATCATGTCGACACCGAAATTGTCAAAGCCGAGAACATTGGCGTTGTAGATCGCCCGGTAGCTGTCATCGGGATTGTGCCTTCGGTCGAGAAGCTTGAGTAGTGCGAGATTGAACGACTGGATGCCGAACAGCGGGCGGTTGACGCCCATTTGTTTGAAAGCGGTCAGGTTCTCCAGCGTCACCGACTCGGGGTTGGTCTCGATCGAGAATTCGATTCCCGCCGGGACGGTGAACAGCGTTCGCACCAGCGTCAGCCAGTCGGCCAGCAGAGAGAGATTGGTGAGCGACGGCGTCCCGCCGCCGATAAAGATCGTGCTGATTTCGCGGTCGTGACCGGCATGTGCTTCGGCGCACAGTTCCGTCTCTGTCCGGAGCGCGTCATAGAACTGCGCCTCAAGACCGGCGTCGAACAACTCTTTGTAGAAGTCGCAATAGGAGCAGCGATTGCGGCAAAAGGGGAAGTGGAGATACAGCCCGAACGGCATGACTACAGCGCGGTACCGATACGGTCCCAGCGGGTATGGCTCGGGAAGTTGTACAACCCGTAGCCGATCCACTGAATCGCATCGATCACGTATGGGAATCCCCAACCGGGAACATCCTTGTCCGGTTGCCATGACCAGTACACAAACACCGCCTTGCCGAGAATGTTGGCCGAGGGGACAGTTCCCCAGAAACGGCTGTCGCGGCTGTCGTCGCGATTGTCGCCGAGGACGAAATACTCGCCTGACGGAATCGTGAAGGGCCCGAAATTGTCGCGGAACGACAAATCTCCCGGCAGCACTTTCTGGTCGGTGAACTTGGTCCCTTCCGGAACCGGCGCCACCTGGCCGTCGACATACATCACCTTGTCGGCAATCTGGACCGTCTGACCCGGCAACGCCACCACCCGCTTGATGAAATCCTTGTCCGGATTGTTCGGGTATTTGAAGACGATGATGTCTCCGAGCTGGGGCGTTTTGCCGCCGTACTCATACGCCAGCTTGTTCACGAAAATGTAGTCTCCCTCGAGCAAGCTGTCGGCCATGGAGCCGGAGTTGACCCGATAGGCGGAGACGACGAACAGCCGAAGCAGAAGCGCAGCGACCACCGCGATAACGGCGGTTTCCAGATACTCGCGCCAGAGCGGCTTCCGTTGTTTCTGGTTAAGAAACTGGCGAGCGGCCTTCTGGCTCTCGATCTGCTTGTGTTCCTGGATGAGGAAGTCCTGATCCATACGTATTACAGGTTATCGGTTTATCCCCCAACTTCTTTAGGGGGTGTTATCCGTGCGGAAATATAGGGTTCCGGCCATAGCCGGGCAATCGGAGGCGGCTGCCAGGGGGATGCATTATTTGCAGTTGGGGCGGCCGGGCGCTGCCAATGATCCACCCGACGGGTGCAACCTTCAGCACGAAATCACCACGTGCCCGGCTCACAAGTTGAAAGCTATGCCGGCGGTAATCGAGACCACGCGGTTTTTCATGTCAGGCACGGCGGTTACTTCGAGTGCCGGATCGAAGATGGCAACGGGAAATTCGGCAGGGGTATCGCCCGGACCCCAGTAGGGTACACTGCCGCCGAGGACCGTGCCGAACTGGCCATTGAGACCCAAGGTGTATCGGGCGTCGAGCAGAAAGACGGCATTGCCCACCGGAAATCCGATATCACCGCCGAGCACCAACCCAATATCCGTGCTCTTGTTATTGCTGATGTCCGGCTTGCCCGCGATGACATAGGTGTCGCCGCCGAGAGACTGACGGACATCCAGCACATATTTCGCAGAGAGGTTTATGCCCAGAGCCGGACCGGCAAATATGCCCGGCCGGATCTTTCCCCCGGTGGGGATGGTGAGCTTGGCCAGGAACGGTATCTCCAGATAGGTCAGGTTCACCTTCTCAGTCATATCCAGTAACACCCGTCCGACTCCGTCGATATCCACCGTTGCCGTACCACCCGCCTTTACACCCTTCTTCACAATGAGCAACTCCGGCTGAATGGAGAAGAGCCGATTCACCCGACAGTTGACAAAACCTCCAGCTGCGAATCCCGACACTTCGCTCTTGCTGAATCCGCCCGTCCAGACTGCGTTCTGGTCATTGGCGTACATGGTGGTGATAAGGTGAGTAAATCCCCAGAGCCGTCCGGTCATCGTATTCACATTCAGCCCGCCCCTGAATCCCAGTTGAAATCTTGATTCCGGCGATCCGTATCCTCCCGACCCGGTTTCCTGTGCGAATGCCACCGCCGTCAGGACAACGACAATCGCCGCTGTAATCAGCAGACCTTTCATGATATGCCTCCTGTGGTGATTCTTGTCCAATATCTCGCCCGGCGCAACGGTTGTCAATATGGGGCCGACGGACGCCGGTTCCGGGTAATGCGGACATTCTTTTTGACTCTTGAAAGCGGGTGTCATACTTTTGGCGCATGTCAGAAGCGTCCGACCAGACTATTCTCGCTATCGACTACGGTTCGCGCCGCATCGGCCTCGCCAAGAGCGATCCGACCGGCCTGATTGCTTCGCCGATTGGCACGCTGGAAGTCACATCGAGACGGGATGCGCTGAGCAAACTGCGCCGCGTGATAGACGAGATCCGTCCGACCGCAATCGTGATCGGCTACCCGCTTCTGGCGTCCGGTGACATGAGCGATAAGTGCCTTGAGATCGACCGGTTCATAGAACAGTTGACCGATTCGTACTCGGGGCCGCTGCTTCGCGTCGACGAAGCGCACAGTTCAACCGAAGCGCACCAGATTATTCACGCTCACGGCAAGCGGGTCGGACGGCAGAAGAAGCGGATCGACAAACTGGCAGCCGTGATAATCCTGCAACGATACCTCGATGAAACCAGGAACCAGTAAACCAAAAGTCAGCTGGTGGGAATATCCATGGTACGCTTTCGTGACCATATTCCTGCTGCTGGTTGGCATGGTGCTCTTTGTCGGCGGCTTGATGGTTGCGGTCCTCCGGCTCTTTCGGCGGCCCGTCGTTTCGTGGCGGTTGGCGTTTGTGGTGCTCCCGCTACTGGTGATCTGCGGCGCGGCCTATCTGTACTTTCTCTATAGCAGCCCGATCAATATCGGCAGCCGGACAGTGCCGCTCACGGTCAGCGCGGGGGATCGCTTTCAGACGGTCAGCCGGAAACTGTACGATGAAGGGGTGATCCGCTCCGACCGCCTGCTCAATTTTCTGGCCAAGGTGAAGCATATCGACCGCAAGCTGATTCCGGGCGAGTACTCGTTCACCGGCAGGAACTCGGTTCGGTCGGTACTGCATAAGCTGGAAATCGCGGAAGGAGCGCAGGTGAGAGTGACGGTGGTCGAGGGGTCGCCGATTTGGCGGGTGGCGTCGGTGGTGGCGCAGCAACTCAAGGCGGATTCGGCCCAGTTCATGGCGCTGGCGAAAGACAAGCGGTTTCTCGACAGCGTCGGCATACCATCGCTGGAGGGGTATCTCTTTCCGGAAACATACTTCCTCGCGCCCGGCACCGATGCCCGCACGGCCGCTGCTGAGATGGTGCAGATGTTCATGCTGAAGACCCATAACCTGTGGGCCAATCTGCCCGCTACCGGCATGACGCGGGATCAGATAGTGATACTGGCCTCGATCGTTCAGGCAGAATCGAAACGGCCTGAGGAAGATGGGAAGATTGCCTCGGTGTATGCCAATCGGCTGCGGCTTGGCATGGCGCTGGATGCGGATCCGACTGTCATCTACGGTCTCGGCGGGCTGGATCGCCCGCTTACCCGAAATGATCTGGAGCAGGTGACCCCGTACAACACCTACCGGAATCCCGGGCTTCCGCCGACACCGATCAATTCCCCCGGGCTGGCGGCGCTTGAGGCCGCGGCACGTCCGGATTCTACCGGCTACCTGTTCTTTGTCGCCGACGGCACCGGCGCGCACATCTTCTCATACACGAACGACGAGCACAATATGGCTCGTCGTCATGTCAAAATGATGGAGAAGAGGCGGTAAGCTCAGCTTTCGACCGTTTCTTCCGGCAGCGTTGCCCCGGCTTCTTCAACTGCCCGTGCCAGGTTGTACTTTTTCACCTTGCGCCAGAGGGTAGTCCGGCCGATGCCGAGTTCTTCGGCGGTCCTTGTGAAATTCCAGCGGTTGCGGGTGAGTGTCTTGAGAATGAGCGTGCGCTGCTCGTTGTCGAGCAGCCCCCCCCTGATAATCAGTGTGCTGCCCGCGTTACCGGACGCTTCCACCGGCGCCGCCTTGGCCCCGGCGATGAAGACGATATCTTCGACCTCGATCTGGTTACCGTGACAGAGTGCGCCTCCCCGCTTGAGCGTGTTCTCGAGTTCGCGGACATTTCCGGGCCAGTGATAGGTGAGCAGTTTTTCGATGGCCTGCCGGGAAATCTGGCGCTGGGGCGTGCCGGTGTCGTGCGCGATCTTGCGCAGGAAGTATTCGGTTAGCATCTCGATGTCTTCGGCGCGCTCGACCAGCGGCGGCAGATACAGTGGGATGACGTTCAGCCGGTAGTAGAGATCCTCGCGGAACGTCCCCTGCGCCGCCATTTCCTTCAGGTCGCGGTTAGTGGCGGCGATAACGCGGACATTCACTTTTTTCGATGTCAGCGCCCCGACCTGCCGCACCTCGGAATCCTGCAGGAACCGAAGCAGTTTGGCCTGGGTGGCAGGCGGCATATTGGAAACCTCGTCCAGAAACAGCGTGCCGCCGTCGGCNTCNTCGAACAGCCCCTTCTTGCTCTGCACNGCCGANGTGAATGAGCCGCGGGTNTGGCCAAACAGCTCCGATTCGAGCAANGCTTCCGGAATGGCGTTGCAGTCGACCGGCACAAAATTGCCGTTGCGGCGATTCGAATGNTGATGNATGGCNCGCGCAAACAGNTCCTTGCCTGTGCCGGACGGTCCGGTGATGAGGATCGTAATGTCGGTGGGGGCGATACGACGGGCGGAATCCTTCAGCTGCATGATCGACTTCGATATCCCCACGATATTGTCAAACCCGTANGACATGGCGACCTGCTGACGCAGCNNNAGNANNTCNCGTTTCATCAGTTTCCGTTCCACCGCCTTCTGAATCTTCATGATCAACTGCTGGTTGGAGAAGGGCTTGGTGATATAGTCGCCGGCGCCGGCCTGGATGGCCTCGACCGCGTTCTCGATGGAGCCGAAAGCGGTCATCAGGATGATCTCCGTGTCGATCGACGTCTGCCCGACATGGCGGACGAGGTCAAGCCCCGAATCCGGACCGATCCGCAGGTCGGTCAGCACGACGTCGACGTCGGTGCGCTGCACCGCGGTCATGGCGTCCCTGACCGAGTGCGTTTGCAGTATGCGGTACTTCTGCTGCTGCAGCACGGCAGCTATACAGCCGCAGGCGGCGGTATCATCATCCACAATCAGGATTGTGATTTCGCGATTGTCGTTTGCTTGAGAAGCTTGAGATATCATAGTCATGCTCTATGCCATCAGGGTTAGGGTCGTTTCAGTTTGTGAATAATCGGCCGTGGTGCGATGCTCCATCGGCACATTCATGGCGTCGGCCAGACGATCGCAGTAGTCGCGCCACTCGTGGTAGACCGATTCGCTCCGGGGCCGGCCGCAGTCGGTGACGAAAGACAGCACGATGCCGCCGCTGTCGCGATGCCGCACCATGATGGTCGTCTTCGCGTTGCTTCCGGCGCCGCAATGCGTGCAGAGAATGCTCTCGTAAAGGAACATCAGGGCTTTGCGGGGAATATCGATTCTGACCGGCGCGGTCAGATGCTCGTTGAGCGCCACATCGTGACACGTTCGCCCCATAATCCGGGCCTCAATTGCCTTGCGCAGGCAGGCCACGGGATCGATCGTTTCAGCAGCAAACCGGGGATATTCCGCCAATAGCTGGTGGCGGCAGAGATCATGGTCGAGTTCGGCAGATTCATCGAGGATGATGCGAAGCATCTCGGTCACCGGATGTCCCGGCTGCTGATCGAGCGCCGTCTGCAGAAAGCGGGCAGCGGCCATGATCCCGGCCGTCTTGTGCCGCATTCCCTCGAGAAACCCGGCGCCGATCTGGGGACCGGCAATCTTGCCCCGGGCGGACGCCGCGGTTACCGATATCACCGTGACATCGAGCCCACCGTGGCTGCGATTCTCCATCGAGAGCCGTTCGCGACCGACCGGTCGTACGAGTGAAGATCGGATGCTCGAGAACTCTTCGCCGATCGCGGCATTGCCGTTGGGCGCAAGGAGCGTCTGCGCATTCTGATTCAGCGCCAGCACCCGGCCGGTGGACCGTCCCACAATCACCGTCGGTTCGGGGCGGGCAAGACGGGAGGTCAGCCAGTCGGTAAGAGGCAGCAGGCCTTTGAAGGCCGCGCGGAAATTCTGGGCAATCGCACTGAAGTGCCGATCGTGCTCGGTTCGAAGTTCGGGCAGTTCGGCGCCGATCATGCCAAGCACGAGCGGTCCGCGCGCGGTCTGCCCGATACGCGCGGTCCGAATAGTCCTGGTCTTCCGGCCGAGATCGTCGGAAAGGTGCTGCCGGTGCGAGAAGACGGCATCGTCCCCCGCATGCAGGGTAGCCTGGATCTGATCGAACGGTACGATCTCCACGTTCTCGGGATGCAGATAGGTGTTGTTCTCAACGAGAAAGACGAGGGTGTTGGGGGCGGCGAAACGGTCAAGCAGGTCGCGCTCCCCGTCACACAGATGGCCGCGCAATGCGACTCCCGCCAGAAGGGTCAGGACGCTCGCATTCGCTTCTGAAATTGTAGCTCCCCATGCGACGGCATTGGCCGGTCGCGCCGCGGTCGGCGATTCAATCTGAAACTGGCCCGGTTGCATTGTTCCTCACTGTTTCATTATGACACATTCACCGATAGTGTCGGAACACCGCGCAAATACTTTAGTCCCTTGGGGACAAAAACTTAAGGGTGTTTCAGAGAGCGGCGTTTTTTGCCTTGACGCTTCGGCGGGATGTATGTATGATGGCCCATGCCACTCACAACACAGCAAGTCGAACATATCGCACGGCTCGCGAAGCTGAATCTGACCCCCGAAGAGATCAAGAAGTTCACTGTCGAATTGACGGTCGTGTTGGACTATATCGATCAACTCAAGACAGTCGAGACGCGGGACGTCGGACCAACCGATCGAATCGGCTCCGGCGAAAGCCGGCTCCGAGATGATGTGGCAGAGCCCTCCCTTCCGGCGGAGGAAGTGTTGAAGCTGGCACCGCGCCATACTCAGGAGTTCATCCTCGTGCCCAAGGTGCTCGGATAATGGCTGTGCGTGTGACAGCGGTGATTCCCGCGCGACTCGGTTCGAGGCGGTTTCCCGGCAAGGTGCTCTATCCCTACCGCGGCAAACCGCTTCTCTATTATGTATGGAACGATGTCCGGCGTTCGAAGCGGATCGACCGCCTGATTGTGGCCACCGACACGGCGGAAGTGGCGAAGGCGGCGGAGATGTTTGGCGCCGAGGTGTTCCGGTCGACCAAACCGCACGCTACCGGAACCGACCGGGTGGCCGAGGTCGTGGCGCGGGTCGGGGGGGACATCTGCCTGAATATCCAGGCGGACAATTTCGGGCTGACCGGACACCTGCTTGACCGCAATATTGCATCGTTTGAACGGGAGCGGAAAATCGCGTACGGAACCATGGCGATGCGCATAAAGGTTGAAAGCGATTTGTTCAATCCCAACACTGTAAAAGTTGTAGTGTCGAAAGACGACATGGCGCTATGGTTTTCTAGGTATCCGATCCCGTTTCTCCAGCACCCGGATGTGAGCGCGCGCACCGGACAGTTTCCTTTTCGGAAGCACATCGGCGTATATCTGTTCCGGCGCTCCGGGCTCGAAAATTTTCGGCGCTGGAAGCAGTCGCGGCTGGAGAAGGCCGAATCACTGGAGCAGCTTCGGATTCTCGAACACGGCGCGCGGATGAAAGTGTATGATGTACCGCTGAAGACGGTCTCGGTGGACAGCCCCGCTGACGTTGAAAAGCTCGATCGCCTTTATATATAGAGGAAGTTATGTCCGACCTGAAGTCGACCAAATACATTTTCGTGACCGGCGGCGTGGTATCGTCGCTGGGCAAAGGGATTGCGGCGTCATCGATGGCCTATCTGCTGAAGCAGCGCGGGCTGAAAGTGCGGACGATCAAATTCGATCCGTATCTGAATGTCGATCCCGGCACCATGAATCCGTTCCAGCACGGGGAAGTGTTCGTGCTCGATGACGGCTCCGAAACCGATCTGGACCTGGGGCACTACGAGCGGTTTATCGATGAATCGCTCGATAAGGCCAACAACGTTACCACCGGTCAGATCTACAACACGGTCATTACGCGCGAGCGGCGCGGCGATTATCTGGGCGCCACCGTGCAGGTCATCCCGCACATCACCGAAGAAATCAAGAGCCGCGTGCGCCAGAGAAAACGCAACGGCGAGCAGCCGGATGTGGTGATTTCGGAGATCGGCGGGACGGTCGGCGATATCGAGTCGCTGCCGTTTCTCGAAGCGATCCGGCAGATCGGGATGGAAGAGGGGTACGACAATGTCATGTATATTCACGTAACGCTGGTGCCACATATCGCCAGCGCGGGGGAGTTCAAGACCAAACCCACCCAGCACTCGGTCAAGGAGTTGCGCGAGATCGGCATTCAGCCNCACGTGCTGCTCTGCCGCTCGGCCAAGCCGCTCAATGAATCACTGCGGCAGAAGATCAGTCTCTTCTGTTCGGTGCCGCCGCGGGCGGTGATCGGCGCGGAAGACGTGCCCACNATTTACCAGGTGCCGCTNCGCTTCCACGAACAGCATCTCGACGACATCATCAGCGAGCATTTCGGCTGGAAACTCNCCGAGCCGGACCTCTCNCAGTGGGAGGAGATGGTCAACAAGATCAACAATCCGAAACGCCGGATCAAAATCGGCATCTGCGGGAAGTACGTGAATCTCAAGGATGCCTACAAGTCGATCATCGAGTCATTCGTTCACGCCGGGGTTGCCAGCGATGCCGAGGTTGACCTCATCTGGATCAGCTCGGAAGACATCAAGATGGGCGGAGCCGGGAAGTTTCTCTTTGATATCGACGGGCTCCTGATTCCCGGCGGTTTCGGCGAGCGCGGCGTGGAAGGGAAGATCGAGGCGATTCGCTATGTCCGGGAACGCGGCATTCCGTTTTTCGGAATCTGTCTCGGCATGCAGTGTGCGGTTATCGAGTACGCCAGGAATGTCTGTGGACTCGAAGACGCGCACAGTTTCGAGTTCTACCGCGATCTCAAGCACCCGGTTATCCATCTGATGGCCGATCAGGAAGGGGTGACGGAACTGGGTGGCACCATGCGGTTGGGGGCATACCCGTGCGTGCTCTCCGACGGCAGCCGGTCGCTGGAAGCATACGGGACGAACCAGATTTCGGAACGTCACCGCCATCGCTACGAGTTGAACAACGCCTACCGGGAGATGCTCGAGAACCACGGATTGGTGATGGCCGGGGTATCGCCGGACGGCAAACTGGTGGAAATCGTGGAATCACCGGATCACCCGTGGTTTGTCGGCGTCCAGTTCCACCCGGAACTCAAATCCCGGCCGCTTCGACCGCACCCGCTGTTCCGTGAGTTCGTGCGTGCCGCAGTTGTGTATCACGAGCGGAAGCTGGGCGGCATGATGAGCGAGGAAGAGCGGACCGAAGACGTCAACGAGTCGGTCCAGTAGCCCGCTGATGTTGCATAATTCTGATTCCGGCGACGTGCCTCGGCGCCGGAATTCGTCTTTCTGAGTGCTCGGCCGTACTAACGCCCCTGCGCGGCGGCTATTATCCCATTGTCCTCCAAACGATTCAGGCGATCACTATAGCATTTGACAACGCCCTGCTCATCCTGTATCGTGAACCCCGAAAGTTCGGACTAATCGGAATAAAGCGTTGAGATTCTATAACATATTCGCCGCCTTCGTTCTTTTCGCGCTAGGGCTTGCGCCGCTGGATGTGCGGGGACAGGGGTTGCCCGTTTCGGACTCGGCCCGGTTCGAGTCCAAAGCGCCGGGTTATGATCGTCCTGTCAATCCCGACCTCTATTTGATCCGGCCCGGAGAGGTACTCACGGTCACCTTTCTCAAGACAAATCTTCCGGTTCTGAAGTTGACGGTCAACGCCGAGGGGAAACTGGTCCACCCCACACTTGGACTATATGATCTGCGCGGCATGACGTTGGCACAGGTCCGACGGCGGCTTCAGGAACCGCTGGCCCAGCAGTATAACGCGAAGGAAATCGATATTTCGATCGGTCCTCCCACCATAGTGACGATATCCGTCCTCGGCGCGGTGGCGAGACCCGGAACATACCAAGGGTGGACCTCGGAGCGGGTGGGGGATATGATTGCCGCCGCGGGCGGGCTGACACCCGACGGTTCTTCACGGCGAATCACATTCTCGGGCGGACCGGCGGCCGTGCCGGTCGATTTAGATCGTGCTACCTATCTGGGACTGGATACGCTTAACCCTCGCCTGTATGCGGGCTATCGGATCGAGGTACCGTACCAATCGGAAGATCGCGTCCAGGTAATCGGCGAGGTGCAGCGACCGCGCGAAATAGAATTGCTGACCGGAGACACCGTTGGATCTCTGTTGCAGATGGCCGGCGGAGTCAGCCGGACAGTCACCGAACCGGTTATCGAGCTCCTGGGACAGCCCGTGCAGATACTGGCAGCCGCCGACGTTGTCCCAAGCGGGGGGATTATCGGCGTGCGGGATGCGCGGATCAGCAGCGGTCGCCCGATTCTGGTCATGGGCGAGGTCGGCGCGCCCGGCCAGTATGCGCTCGATCCGGGTATGACGCTGGCGCAGGCGATTCAGAAGGCCGGCGGAACCACCGCCGAGGCGAATCTGCCACGGGTGACCGTTTTTCGGCAGCCGGAGTCAGAAATGTGGCGCAAAACGGAGCAGTTTCGCTACGCGATCGACGGTCTGATGCATAACTCCGACATGATGTCGTTTGGCGTTCGCGCCGGCGACTCCATAGTGGTGCCGCGCCTGCTGGGATTCGTGAAAGTGGAAGGGCTGGTCGGCCACGCAACTGCCGTGCCCTACACACCGGGCAAGACGGTCGGGTATTATGTCAATGCTGCGGGCGGATTTCTCCCCAAGGCGGACCGCTCCGGCGTGAATCTGGTCAACCGCATTACATCGCTGACCTCACGAGTCGATGTCTCTGCTCAGGTGCAGGATGGCGACTTGATAACCGTCGTTCCAGTTGAGGCCAAACCGTGACCGAACCGACCGGCAACAATCTCTGGACTATTCTCGAGGCGATCGCCCGCCACCGCGGCGCGGCGTTCGCCGTGGTTCTGGTGATCACGCTCGGAGCGGCGGTGGTGTCGTTGCTGCTCCCGTCGTGGTATCAGGCCGAGGCGTTTCTGTTGCCGCCCAAAGATGTCTCGGCCAGTATGGACCAACTGTCGAAGCTCTCCGAGGTAGTGTCGGTCACCGGCGGGCTGAATCTGCCCGTGATGGTGACACCGTCCGACGTCTACGCCCGTATTCTCCGAAGCAAACGCGTGACCGATCGCATTATCGAGAAGTTCAATCTCAAGGCGCGCTATGGTACCAGCACCTGGGCCGACACGTACGCGGAGTATTTTTCCCATGCCAAGTTCGGCGTCACCGAGGAAGGGCTGGTCTTTATTCGCGTCGAGGATCGCGACCCGCAGATGGCGGCCGACATGGCCAATGCGATAATCGACGAACTGAACACGGTGAACCAGGAAATTGTCTCCGGCCGCGCGCGACGCAACCGCCAGTTTATTGAAGCGCGGCTGGCCGAAGTGAAGGCCAAGCTCGATTCCACCCGCTCCGATCTGGAAACGTTTCAGCAAACACACCGGACGGTGGATTTTGACGCCCAGACCAAGCTCGCTATTGACCAGGCCGCCGATCTGAAAGTCTCGCTGGCCCGAGTCGAACTGGAAATCTCCATGGACGAGCAGACGCTGGGGAAGGACAATCCCGAACTGATCGAGAAGATGAAGCGGCGCGATGCCATTCGCGGCCAGCTAAGACAGCTTGAATCGGGCGGCAATGATACCAGCTATTTCTCCCTGCCGGTCTCCTCGATTCCCGGACTTAAAGGGCAGTACGAGTTACTGTTCAGCCGGGTGAAGGTGACGGAGTCGATATACAACATGCTGCTCGAGCAGCTGGAACAGGCCCGTATCCAGGAGGAGGAGCAGTCGCCCACGATCTCGGTTCTGGATCGGGCGCGCGCTCCGGAAATTCGCAGCCGGCCGAGACGGACGATGATCGTCCTGATCGCGTTCGCCATCTCGCTGATTGCGGCGCTTCTGCTGGCGGCAACGCTTGAGTATCTGGATAAGCTGCGGGTAAACCGGCCGGACGACTACAAGCGCGCCCAGTATGTAATCGGCGCGTTCCTGGGGTGGATTCCGGGTATCGGGCGGCGAACCGACCGTACCTGAGCCGGGTGATTCATGGGCACAATTGAGAGGAAATGATATGGCTACGTCAGTGATTTCTCCATCTGCCAGACTTGGCGCCGGCACCAGGTGCGGCGAATTTTGCGTCATCGGCGATGACGTCGCTATCGGCGCCGGCTGCGTGATCGGCCATCATGTCGTCATTCACGACGGCACCAAAATCGGCGACAACGTGCGGATCGACGACGGTACCGTGATCGGCAAGCGTCCCATGCGGGCGGCCAATAGCGCGGTGACCTCGGATAAGGAGGTCCCGGCGGCGAGTATCGGCGGCAACTGTATAATCGGCGCTCACGTGATCATCTATCGCGGTTGCACCCTGGGGAACAAGGTCCTCGTGGCAGACCTCTCCACCATTCGGGAAAACGTCACGGTGGGCGATTTCACCATCGTGGGACGCGGCGTGGCGATCGAGAATTTCTGCACGATCGGCCGCTACGTGAAGCTGGAGACGAACGTGTATATCACGGCCTATTCCGAAGTTGCGGACCGCGTGTTTGTGGCACCGTGCGTGGCCACCTCGAACGATAATTACATCGGTCGCTCGGAAGAGCGGTTCAAGCATTTCAAGGGCGTGACGGTGAAGCGCGGCGGACGAATCGGCGTGAACGCGACCGTCCTGCCGGGTATAACGATAGGCAGCGATTCTCTGGTGGCCGCCGGCGCGCTGGTCACCAAAGACACTCCGGACGGGAAGATCGTGGCGGGCGTGCCGGCCAAAGTGTTCCGCGATGTTCCGGAAGATCAACTGTTGGACAAGCAGGGCTGGAAGGAGTAGTTGACACCCATGGCCGTACCTCTATTGGATCTCACTCGTCAATATGCATATCTGAAACCGGAGATGGACAAGGCCGTCCTGGCGGTCCTTACTCACGGGAAATTCATCCTCGGTCCGGAAGTTACGCGTTTCGAAAACGAAGCCGCGACCTACTGCAGGACGAAATACGCGCTTGGTGTGGCGTCGGGCACGGATGCGCTCATGGTTGCGCTGCACGCGTGCGGAGTCGGTCCGGGGGACGAAGTCATTACGACCAACTTCTCTTTCTTTGCGAGCGCGGGTGTGATCAGCCGGCTGGGTGCGACGCCGGTCTTCGTAGATATTGATCCCCTGAGTTACAATATCGATCCATCGGCCATCGAAACCGCCATCACGCCGAAGACCAAGGCGATCATGCCGGTGCATCTATTCGGACAGATGGCGGACATGGATCCAATAATGGCCATCGCCCGCAAGCACAACCTCAAGGTCGTTGAGGATGCGGCGCAGTCGATCGGCTCCGAGTACAGAGGCCGGCCGGCCGGCTCGATCGGCAATATCGGCTGCTTTTCGTTCTTCCCGTCGAAAAATCTCGGAGCGGGCGGCGACGGCGGGCTGATTACCACAGATGATGAGCATCTGTACAATCTCTGCAAAATTCTCCGCGAACATGGCCAGCAGCCGCAGTATTATCATCGCATCGTGGGCTACAATTCGCGGCTCGACACCATTCAGGCGGCCATCCTTTCGGTCAAGCTGCCGTATCTTCGCCAATGGTCGGAAAAGCGAATTGAACACGCCGATCGCTATGATCGGGAGTTCGCCGGGGTGAAAGGTCTGACCACACCGAAGCGGATGCCGTATACGACCTTCCACATTTACAATCAGTACACGCTGGCCTCACCCAAACGGGACGCTATGATGGCGGGCCTGAGGAAGGCCGGGATCGGTTGCGCCATTTATTATCCGGTGCCGTTTCACAAGCAGGAGTGCTTCGCCTATCTCGGATATAAACCGGACCAGTTCCCGCACTCGACAAAAGCGGGGAACGAAGTGTTCTCGATTCCGGTCTATCCCGAGATGACCGAGGCCGAACAGACCGAAGTGATTACGACCGTCAAGGCGCTGCTGGCGTAGCGTTCGGCGAGCCAGTTCCGGATAGCCCTCATCTCCGAAATGGCCGGCGGGAGTATGGAGTGTCGATCAGAATCACGATAGGACGGAACGCGTCATGATGTCACGGCTGGGCCGCCAGACGTTGTTCGCGGCCTCGGTAGTTACCATCGGGACCAACATCGCGGGGAGATTTCTCGGCTACGCGCGGGAGGCGCTGATCGCCGGGTATTTCGGCACGAGCGCTACGCTCGACCTGTTTGTACTCGCGTTCACCATTCCCGAACTGATTACGTTCATAGCGTTCGCGGCCATACCGACCGCCCTGATCCCATCGCTTCGGAAACTGAGTCTGGACCGCGCGGCCGAAGAACGGACTATTCTCTCGACCAGTCTCACGCTGTTCGTGCTGCTATTCGGCGGCATATCAATTCTGCTGTACCTGTTTCGCGGTCAGATTCTGCATGCCTATGCGCCGGAACTGCCTGCCGAATCCCGGGCGATCGGCGAGCATCTGCTGGCGATCGTAGCTCCCTTCGTGTTTTTCCGGGGGATCGAGGCCTTTTTCCGAAGCTGGCTGTTCGAAAAGAAGCAATTCATCATCCCGGCGGTCTCGGCGATGATCGTCAATGTCATCCTGCTGATAACGCTGGTCTTGATGTACGACCGGTTCAGGGTCGACGCGCTGGCGTATGGCTGGCTGATCGCCTCGGCCGTTCTGGCGGCGTTCAACGGCTATTTCGTACTCAAGACGGTCCGCCCGACGCTCTTCCGCGGACTGCGGATGGACTTCGTGCGTCCGCTGCTGACATTCACCCTGGCTGTCTCGGTCGTCGAGTGCATGGCGCTTCTGTACCCGGTGGTTGACCGGTATCTGGCGGCGGCGTTTCTCGGCGAGGGTCAGATTGCGGCGCTTCGGTACGCCACCTTCCTCATTCATATTCCGACCGGTATGTTCATTGTGGCGTTTACACAGGCCTCGTTTCCGTGGATATCCGATCTGTCGGTCGCATCCGAGAGGGAAAACCTCCTGCGGCTCTACGCGCGGAGTGTCCGACTGATTCTGTTCACGATGGCCTTCGTGGCCGCCGTGATCGTGATTTTCCCGACCGAGCTTGTCCGTATCGCTTTCCAGCGGGGGGCGTTTGATGCGCATTCACTCAAACTCACCTCCAGCCCGGTATTCTATCTGGCGCTCGGCGTGGTCTTCTATTCCGTCTACTTGTTCCAGATCAAATTCTACTACGCCAGAATGACCCTTAAGCGTCTCGGCGCCATACTTGTCATCATGCTGCTTCTCAAGATCATTCTCAGCTTGGTGCTCGTGCGGCCGATGGAGCAGGATGGCCTGGCACTGGCGACCGCGATCACCTGGGTATGCGGGGCTATAATGATGACCACTGACCTCGGCCGGACACTCCGAATATCGCTCCACGAGCTTATCTCCTCGGATGGCTACAAAATTCTCTTCAGCGCGGGAGTGCTGCTTCTCTTTCTCTGGGGAGTAGCGCATCTGTGGAGTGGTGGTCCGCATGAGCGCTTTGCGGCCGTGCTGACGAGAATGACTGTCATCACAGCCGCGGGTGCAGTGCTATACGGGGGGGTTGCCTATCTACTGGGGCTCAAGGAACTCGGTCAGTTGCGACGCTCGCTTTTCGGACGCAGCAAGAATCAGTCGGAGGCCGATCCGGAATAGAAGAATCGCCACCGGAGTTTCTTCGGAAGCGTCCGGAGCGGATTCCAGCGATTGTCCAGATACCCTTGCCACTTGTCCCGGTACTCCCGAATCAGGTCGTGCGCGCTGATCTGGTGCATCACGGTCAACTGGTCGATATGCAGCCGATGGTAATGCAGGGTGGCCGGATTGTCCGGACCGTTTGAGAGGTTATACCGCGACCAGAAACCCATATCATATCGTGGCAGCCATTCGATAAACGTTCGGAATCCCTGATTATACAGGTCTGCAGCCATTCCATTACCGGTGCGCGCCAGGTCCCACAAACCCCACATGGCATAGAGGAAACCGTTGAGAACGTGCGGGCAGGCGTTGCTCGGATACTCTTCATAGAAGACATGGCCATCGGTGACGGTGGCCACGCCGCCGTGGCGAACATCCTTGCCGTATGCCATCAGCGCCGCTGCTGCCGCCTCGTGGAAACGACGGTTATCCGCTACCATTGCGGCTCGGTGCAAACAGGAAATCGCGAGTCCCTGGATCATGGCCGATGGACTCGGCTGATGCAGCCCGAATTTCCGGTTCGGCAGGGGATTCAGCCAGACGCCGTCACCGTTCTGGTTGGCCGCCAGCCAGTCGGCGATCTTCAGAAAGCGCGCGAGCGATTCATCGTTCTTCTGTTTTCGGTAGATTTCCAGGTGCCCCAGCGCATAGAAGCAGAGGAACACCGGAAGGTGTACGGCCGAGCGGCCCTCGACATATAGCGGAATCCCCTGCGCATCGAACCGCCGGGTGTACGCGGCGCGGGCGGATTCATCGACATAATACACCAGTGGATCGGCGGGATCATATGTCGAGGGCGTGCTGGCATGATAATAGTGCGTGGACCGAACGCCAAAATACTCGCTGAGGTTCGCTATCTGCTCTGACAAATTGATCATGCGCCGCCTGCATCCGTCATGGTGGTTCAATATAGGTCCCGGTTGAACGGGATTTCAAGGGTATATGTGGTGCAAGTCGAAACTTGTTTTCCAATAAAGCTCAGCATAGCTTTGACCGAAACGCGAGAACTTATGGATTGCAGCTGAAACGTGGAATCGGGAAAAAGACGGATCGCTATTTTCGGATGGGCCGCCTCGGAACATGTCCGTCGCTGGGTCCTTGGGTTGCAGTCGCGTGACTATGCGGTCCGTCTGGTGTCGCTGGGAGGCGAGCCGATCGAGGGCGCCGAAACGAAGCTATACCATGACTCCGGCCGGCGGTCGTACGCCCTGCGTGCGCCGCAGGCGGCATTCCTGGCACGGCGCTTCAAGCCGAACATCCTGCACGTGCATTACGCACTCGGCTTCGGGCTGTGGGGGCAGGTGGCACATGTCCGTCCCACCGTCATCTCCGTCTGGGGAAGTGATATTGCCGACACGGTCTCCTCGCGCCTGAACCGGGGACTGGTCCGGCGCGCGCTGCATTATGCCGATTGGATCACTGCGACCAGTCAGCATCTCGCCGAGGAAACCTCGCGCCTGATGCCGGAAGTGACCAAAAAGATCAGCGTGATACCGTTCGGTGTCACCGTACCGGACATCTGCCCGACGGTGCCGGATAACGGCGGCCTGGTGCGGCTCTGCTATATCAAGATGCACCGACCGGTGTACGGTCCTGAAGTGATGATCCGGGCAGTGGAGAAGGCCCTGCAGAATAATCCTAACATCCGGCTTTCGATAGCCGGGTCCGGCGAGATGACCGAGCATCTGAAGCAGATGGTCCGCCTGCGCGGGCTGGAGAACCAGATCACGTTCACCGGGTATATTCCCAACTACCGCATGTACCAGTTCATTCAGGAGCACGACCTCATGGTGATGCCGTCGCTCCGAGAGGCGTTCGGCGTGGCGGCGCTCGAGGCTGGCGCCTGTGGCCGGCCGATCATCGCGTCACGCGTCGGCGGAGTGCCGGAGGTCATTCTTAACGGCCGCACCGGACTGCTGGTGCCGCCGGACGATGTCGATGCCCTCGCCACCGCGATCACCACGCTGGCCGCTGACGCCGCCATGCGGCAGACCATGGGACAGGCGGCATTTGAATATGTCCGCGACAACTATTCGTGGAACAAATCACTGGACCAGATGACCACGCTGTATGAGCGACTGATCGATGAGCACAAGAGAAAACATTCCGCTGTTTGACCTGACCGTCTCGCGCGAGGCAATCAAAGAGGTTACCGCTTCGCTTCGATCCGGATGGCTCTCCACCGGACCGCGAGTGGCGCAGTTCGAGCGCGCGCTGACCCGGAAACTGGACGCCGAGCAGGCGGTGGCGGTCAACTCGGCGACCGCAGGACTGGCGGTTGCGCTGAAGGCGATCGGAATCGGTCCCGGCAAGGAAGTCATCACGTCGCCGTTCACGTTCGTCGCGACCATCGAAGCCATTCTCTATTGCGGCGGGACGCCGGTGCTTGCCGACGTCAATCCCGAAACACTTACGCTCGATCCCGAATCAGTCGCGAGCGTGCTTACCCGACACACTGCCGCCATCGTGCCGGTCGATATCGCGGGTCATCCGTGCGATTATGTCGGACTTCGCCTGGTGTGCGGCAAGCGGAGAATTCCGATTATTTCCGATTCCGCCCATGCGTTTGGGGCCACCTTTCACAGCAAGTCGATTCCGCAGTGGGCCGATGCCTCGGTGTATTCCTTCTATGCCACGAAGAACCTGACCTGCGGCGAGGGGGGAGCGATTGTTTCCAATCGCAAGTCGTATATGGACCGGGTCCGATATCTCTCGCGTCACGGCATGACCACCAACGCCTTTCAGCGGCAGGTGCAGGGGGGATGGGCCTATGATGTTGTCGATCTCGGCTTCAAGGCGAATATGTCGGATATCCACGCGGCCGTCGGTCTCGGACAACTACGGCAATTCGAATCGGATCAGGCCAAACGGCGGCAACTGGTAGTTAGGTATTATCAGAATCTTGAAACGTTGGGTGATCGTCTCGAACTTCCATATGAGCGCCCCGATTGCCGGTCGGCGTGGCACCTCTTCATTGTGAAACTTGTCTCAGGGCGACACAACCTGACCCGCGACCGGTTCATCGAACTGATGAAGAAGCAGGGAATCGAATGCGGCGTGCACTACCAGCCGGTATTCGATTTTTCCTATTATCGTTCGATGCGACGCTGGAAGAAACGCTGCCCGAATGTGGTCTCCGCGGCCGAACGCGTAGTTACGCTGCCGCTGTACCCCAAGCTGACGCTCAAACAGGTCGACACGATCTGCAACCGAATTATCGGTATCCTTAAGTAGCCGACCCGACGGCGCCATCAGATCGTGACGCCGGGGCAGGCGGGAATCCTCATCACTGGGATTCCCGCACTGATCCGGATCAGGTACGGAGATTTATGCGTTGACCTTAAATCGCGAGACTATCTGCTGTAGTCCGTCCGCCTGACGGTTGAGCTGCTCCGCCGCCGAGGCCGACTGGCGGGCGCCGTTGGCGGTCTCTTTGGTGACGGAACTGATATGCTCGATATTCTTGGAGATCTGCTCGGCAGCGGATGACTGTTCCTCGGCGGCGGTCGCCATTTGCGTGATCATCTCGGTGACCCGCTGGGCCATCGTGACGATCTCGTTCAAGCTGCTGCCGGCCTTGTCGGCCGACGTGCGCCCCTTGTCGACCTCCTGTATGCCCGCTTCCATGCTGTTGACCGCGTCTTCGGTCTGCCGCTGAATACCCTTGATCATCTCGGTGATCTCGCCGGTCGCCTTGCTGGTCCGCTCCGCGAGTTTGCGGACCTCGTCAGCCACCACCGCAAATCCACGGCCCTGTTCGCCGGCGCGCGCCGCTTCGATAGCCGCGTTCAGCGCCAGCAGGTTGGTCTGGTCGGCGATATCGTCGATCACGCTGATAATCTCACCGATCTGGTCCGCCGAATGGGCCAGCTTGGTGATGGACTCCGCCGACTGACGCACGACGCCGGCAATGTTCTGCATCCCCTGAATAGTGTCGTTGACAACCCGTCCGCCGGATATGGCCGTATTGGCCGCGCCCTTGGCGGTGGTGCTGGCTTCGCCGGCATTGCGCGACGATTCCAGAATCGTGGCTGTCATCTCCTCGACCGCTGTGGAAACCTGATTGACCTGATCGGCCTGATTCTTCGCCCCCTGCGACATCTGTTCCGAGGACGACGCAATCTCGGTCGCCGCTGAACCCAGTTCGCGGGCGCTGGCGGCCAGCCGGCGAATCATCGTAGAGAGGTTGGCGGTCATACTTTTGAAGGAATTGCCGAGGACGTCGGCTTCCGATTTGGGCTGCACATCGACCGTAAGATCGTTGGCCGCCATCCGTTCCGATGCCGCGGCGAGGTGCTTCATGTAGTCGACCAGCCGACGGAACGAATCCGCCAGCGCACCGACCTCGTCGTTTGAGGAAATATTGATGTTCTGCCGAATATCACCAACCGACACGGCTTCNGCGATGGTCACCAGTTGTGAAATCGGCCGNCCGATGCGATTCCCCAGGTGGATGCCGAGCCAGAGCGTGCCGCCGACCGANACCAGCGCGATAAGCAGGGCCAGCATCGTCGTGCTGCCGGCGCGCTGTTTCAGGAACTGCTTCGAGAAATCGATTTCNACGTAGCCGAGCACGCGTCGCTCGGAATCATTGATCGGCAGCCACGTCTGCAGAACGTTGCTCTGGTCCTGCACCACCAGTTGCTGGGTGGGCGCCATGGCCGATTTCACGATGTTGTTGCGACTCCAGTTCTTTATCGGCCGCATGTCGGGACCGAAAATCCAGATTCCCTCGATCGTCGCCCTGTCTCCGCCGTCGTTTTTGATCGACGCCAGGGTCTGGTCGAGAGCGGCGCCGTCATCCATTGACAGCGTTTGCAGGCCGAGCGAGAGATTGTCGGCCAGCAGTTTCGCAACATAGGTGGCCTGGTCCTGAAGAACGTCGGCTCCGAGACTGGCGGCCTGACGCGGCGCTATCACGCCGAGCTGGAAGCCCAGGACCACTCCTACGATCGTGATGAGACTCAGTATCTTGAATCTTATTGATGCTGTCTTGATCTTCATCGTTACCTTCCTGCCGGCTCAATCACCGCTCCCGGCCCGACATTGGGCCGGTCACGCGTCCGGTTTATTCGACTGTTCGTGCCACCTTCAGAATGGCCGGATTCCAGTTCAATCCCTCGGCTTTGGACGCGGCCATGTTGAGAAGCACCTCCGGCTTGCCGTCGTCGCCGACCCCCACGCCGAGCGCGATTCCGGCTTCGACCGCCTTGGGCGCGCAGGTGACACTGGCCACCTTTTCACGGCGCGTGTATTCAGTGACCATCGATGCCTTAGCGGCATCGGCCAGGCAGACCACTGACGGCTTGGCCGGCGGCAGAATATCTCCGCCGGTGACTTTTCCGAGCTTGGCAGCGCCAATGGGAATGCCTACCGCTTTCGAGAAGGCCTCGGCCAGCGCCGGAGAACCGATCACGTGAATGCTCACTTCCGAACCGGCGGCCAGATTCTTTTCCAGAGCCAGGAGCTTGATGATAAGCGCCGACGCAACATCGGGCGGTGCGTCTTTGGCGGCACAAACCGAGCCGGCCGCCACCACGAGCACCACCGCCGCCAGCACGCTGAACACTTTAGTCATTCGATACCTCACAATTCCTCCACGTCCCGTCAGTCACTCGACCCGTGCGTGTGACTGCGGCCCAGCATTTTTCCGGCGACCGGGCTGCGCTGTACGCGCAGCCGTGCCGCCGACCATACATAATCAAACCAACTCCCCGGCCTATTTGAACAGGTACGAGAAGTCGAGTCTGAATTCGGGATAGCTCTCGGTCTTGCCGTTGAACTTCTGGAAGTGGGCGCTGTGGTCGAGCTTGATCGCCACGCGGTCCACCGGCTTGTACGACAATCCGAGCGTGTATTTTACAAACTTGCCGTCGTCGGTAAGTCCGGCTTCGTTGTCGCCGCCATACGTCTTCTTCTGAATCGTTTCCGGATGATGCATCCAGTCGAGGAACGCGTACGGGCCGAAGGTGCCGTGCGGAGTATAGAAGAAATAGCCCAACTGGACATATCCTGTGGTGACCGTATAGTCGGCATTCTGCACGACGTCAGCTTCCGTCAAGCTTGCCGTCGCCAGACCGGAATTATCACCAAAGAAGTTCTCTTTCTGGTGTGTGTTCAGGTTGGTGCTATTGGCGATCGTCAGCACGCTGGCCGGGTCGCGGACGACTTTGTGATCGGCCTGATAATAGGCGGCCTTGATCAGAAGGTCCTTGACCTGGATTTCCGTGAAGCCGCCGTACACGGTGTACTTGTCCGAAGAGACCCACGGCATGGCGCCACCCGACGGTGAACCGTCGCCAACTGCGACCTCGGAAGTCACTCCTTCGTCTCCCAGATTTGAGAAGTAGCCGGAGAATCCAACCACCGCTTTGTTGTTGATCTTGGCCCGGACATCCCAGCCAAGCGGGGTGACGTTTTCGGTCGGGCCGTTTTCGCCGTTGTCAGTGCACAGGGCATACGAGTACGTGGCGTTCGACGTTGGAATGTCACCGTGCAGCACGAAGGTGGTCAACCGCGGGACCAGCAGATGGTCCTGGTCGAACAGTTCGGGCGGCTCGATACCGAGATAGGTCGGTACTTCGTCGAGCTTCTCGTTGAAAAGATCGAACGGGCGGTAAACTTTTCCCACCTTGACCTGCAGGGCGTTATTGAGCTTGATGTTGCCCCACATGTTGCGGACCTCGAGATCCTCCGACGCGACGTTCACAAAGGTCTCGATGTTCTTTCCAGGATTGGCCCGGAAGAACATGTTGAAGTACGGCAAGCTCCACTCGTGCGGAGCGTTGGTCTTGACGGTCTGACCGTCGACCACCGACAGTTCACCGTACACTTTTTCAAGCCGGGAACTCATGTATCCGTACATGGTGATCCCGTCTTTCGCTTCGTTCGTGGAGAAATCCATACCCAGAATGTCTTCGAGAGACAAATCCAGCAGATTTTTCCCGTCGGTCGTATTCTCTACGGCCAGCCCCGGCTGACACAGTGTCAACCCGATGGCGATCCCCAGACAGAGCAGTCTGCTCCAGAACCGGACGTTTGTCATTGTGTACCTCCTTATACGACTCTATGCTCTATGGACTTTATGATCCCCTGCCCACTTGCCCGCACAATTGACGTCCTGTCAAAGAGAAACTGGGCAATGCGATAGATTTCGTATCGGATTGTCGACGATTTCCTTAACGGTATTCCGGACAAATCGCGAAATTTTCGCGTCCCGACGGA
>PQAP01000011.1:31731-86279 GCA_003105265.1 candidate division GN15 bacterium
TTCAAGAGCGGTTTCCGCTATGCTGCAGGAATCGTTAACGGCAGCGGCGCCAGTCCTGATAACAGTAAGGCGAAGGATCTGTACGTTCGCATCGCGCAGATACTGGGGCGTGGCGAAGGCCAGAGCGCCGGTCAGCGGATCGGGCTGTTCGGCTATTTCGGCTGGCAGCCGACGGTGCCGGGAGATACCATGTTTGGTATCGCCGGGCAGGGGAACGGCAGCAATCACAAACCGTTCCGTCGGATCGGTGGTGACGTTAGCTTGAACTGGCAGACGTTCAATCTCCACGGCATGTTCATGTCCGGGTGGGACGACAAGGAATTTGACAGCGGCGCTACCGAGGCGTACAAATTCACCGGCGGCTTTGCCGAGCTCGATTACGCCGGACTGGTGAACAACCGTATGGTGGCCTCGGCGGTCTTCAACTGGGTCACGCCGCCCGATTCCGACAAGGAGCGGAAGGTGAGCGCCTTTTCGGCTATGCTGCGGTACTATCTCGGCGACTGGACCGCCGTGAATGTGGCGCTGCACGCCGAATACACGCACCGCGAGGAGGGGAAGAGCGTCAAATTCAAATCGGATCAACTGGCGATGCTGATTGATTTTGATTTTTGAGCGTTTCGAAACGCTATAAGTGCGACGAGCGGGTGACTGAAATGTCACCCGCTCCGCTTCACGCCCTCTGCAATTTCGCCATCTTTTTGCATCTCTTTTTCTCCCGCGCTCCTTAGGTAGAAGGAACGATCTATCTTTGCTTATGGCTGCCCCCAGATCGACGAGAAAACGTGGGGTCCCCTTTTTTGTGCGAAACGAACCCAAGAACTCGTTGTGGGACAACAGAGTCATGTGAAAAGCGAACCCAAGCGAAGCCAATTTGGCACCGGCCTGAACCGATACAGAGTCGGATTCGGTTCCATTTCAACCACTTGCTTGAAATGCGGTCGATGATTATTCATTGAGTATGCCGGCAAACCTTCCGCCTCAGTACTACGAATTGGAGCGGGCGTTCAAGGACGAGAAGGACCCGCACGAGAAGCTCCGTCTCGCCCAGGAGCTGCTTCGGATCATGCCCAAGCACAAGGGGACCGATAAGCTCCAGGCCGACATGAAGGCCAAAATCTCACAACTCAAGAAACAGTGCGACGAAGGCGGTCAGCAGCACGGCGCCCGCAAGGCGCCTGCCCATGACCATATTGAGCGCGAGGGCGCGGGGCAGGTGATATTAATTGGCGCGCCGAATGTCGGGAAATCGTCGCTCCTCGAATCGCTCACTCACGCCAAGCCGCTGGTGGCGGATTACCCGTACACCACCCGTGAGCCGCTGACCGGCATGATGACCTATGAGACTATCCAGATTCAACTGATCGATACCCCGCCGATCTCGGACGAGATGTACGAGCCGTACATGGCGAACTTGATTCGCAACGCCGATATCGTGGCGCTGGTGTGCGACACGACCGACAAAGATTGCCTTTCCCGGGTCGATTTCGTTCTCCAGACTCTGGAGCAAAAGCACATCATCCTTCGGCCCGATTTGTCGCACCAGTCGGATGACCCGCGCAACTACACCAAGCGGACAATCGTCTGCGCGCATAAGGCCTTCGAGGATGATTCGGCCGCAGGCACGGCCGTTGTCCGGGGTCGATTCGACGGATATACGGTTCTCGAAACTTCGGTGCTCGACGATGCCAGTTTGAATCAGTTCAAGAAAGCGGTGTTCGACTCCCTTGGCATCATTCGCGTCTACACCAAGCATATCGGGCATGAGGTGGCGCTGGTCGATCCGGTGATTTTGCCTTCCGGGAGTACTGTCGAAGATGCGGCGATATCGATTCATAAGGATTTCGGGGCAAACCTCAAGTTCGCCAAGATCTGGGGGCAAGGGAAGTTCGATGGCCAGCGGGTGCAGCGGGATTTCCAGCTCTCGGACGGCGACGTGATCGAGTTTCATATTTGACGGGCATCCCGCGGCAGCGCTGCGGGGTACAACGTACAGGCAAAGATGTTAATATAGTTCCAGCTTGACTTGGAATTGAGAGGAGAGGTTAATTTCGGGTATGGAGCACCCACCGACATTCGCATTTCCCGATGTTGCCTGGGCGCCGGCCCGTGCGCTCTCGGCCAAACAGATCGGGCTCATGACGCTGGCGCTGCTCGGCGGGCTGGTGGTCTACAACATCTTCAGCTACCTGGCCTTCGCCGTGCAGGGAGATTCGCTTTCATCGGTTTACTCGGGATACGGGTTTCTGTCTTTCAGTTCCTCAGCGTTCACCGGCACGATTTCAAAACTGATTTTCTGGCTTGGGGCCGGCTTGGCTCTTTATGTCGTGATGCTCGGCCTGTTCGCGGTCGCCGCGATCAATATTGAAGCCGTCCGGGGGAACCGCTTCTTCTCGGCGCGCGAGGCGTACCGCTTTACCCTCAGCCGGGCCGGGCAACTGGCGCGGGCCGAAATCGCCATCCTGTTGTTCGTGCTGTTTATCGTGCTCTTGTTTTTCCTCCTGGGCTTGCTGGTCCGGATTCCTTTTGTCGGTGAGTGGTTTTTCACGCTGTTCTTCGTCATCCCCAATTTCGTGGTGGCGCTGTTCACGGTGTTTATCATCTTCGTGGTGATTCTTTCCATTCTGCTGCTGCCCGCGGTGGCAGCGGCGGAGCGCCGGGGGGAAACCTTTGCCGTCATTCTCGAAACCTTCTCGACCATAATCCGGCTGCCGCTTCGCTGGGGGCTCTATACCGGATTTACGCTTGTCGCGGCCAAGCTCTGCAGTTTTGTCTACGCCTACTTCTGCTATCGGGCGGTTCAGTTCATGACGGCCGCGACGGCACTCGGCGGGGGTGAAAAAGTCCCCAATCTCATGAAATCCGCTCTGGCGATCCTGCCGGTAAGGAGTGATTTCGTCTACCACATTACCAATATCTTCCCGGGCATCAGGTTTGGCTTCGATATCCCCGCCGGCTCGGTCTGGGTTGAAGAGACGGTGGCGTCGCACGTGATGGCGGCTATGCTGGTGATCGTCTTCGCGAGCGTGCTCGGCTATGCGCTCGCCATTCTGGCTGCGGGGCAGGCACGGGCGTACGTCGCGCTCAAGTACATCAAAGACGGCTACAAAGTTACCGACGAGGAATCACTGTTTGCCGCCGCGGCGCAGCCGGTTTCGGAACCGCCCGAGGAAGTCGGGCAGGAGCAAGGCCCGTCGTGACATCGGAATCGGCGCCTCGCGCATATACCAAAACATCATAGACCTATTTAGAGGCGACTACTCCATTTTTTTCATTTGGTCCTCTGCGGAGGACGCCTATCTTTACGCCGCGACCGGTGCGCAAATATGACGATCATTCGTTCAGTACGGAAAATGCAGTCAGTCGCGCGCCGTCTGGCTGCGCGCGGCAAGAGAATCGGGCTCGTGCCCACGATGGGTTATCTGCACGAGGGACATCTGTCGTTGATCCGTCGGGCGAAGAAGGAGGCGGAGGTGGTCATCACGTCGATCTTCGTCAATCCGACCCAGTTCGCTCCTAATGAAGATTTCGCCCGTTATCCGCGCGACGAAAAGGGCGATGTTCGGAAAATCAAGACTGCCGGTGGCGATATCGTCTTTGCGCCAAAGGCATCTGAAATCTACCCGGCTGATTTTCAGACCTACGTCAATGTCGAAAAGCTTTCACAGACGCTCGAGGGCTCGGTCCGCCCGGGCCATTTTCGGGGCGTGACGACTGTTGTCGCCCAGCTGTTCAATATCACGCGGCCGGATGTCGTGGTGTTCGGGATGAAGGACTTCCAGCAATCGGTTATTCTGAGGCAGATGACCGAGGATTTGGGCTATCCGATCAAGTACGTTGTCGCTCCGACTGTCCGCGAATCCGATGGACTGGCGATGTCGTCGCGTAACAAGTATCTCGATACGGTGGCACGTCGAGAGGCGCTCTGTCTGTACTACGCCCTGAAGACAGCGCGTCAGATGGTTGCCGCCGGCAAAACGCGAACAGCCATTATCGCTCAGGAAATGCGGGCGGTGATAAGGGCCACCTGCCCGACAGCCAGAATCGACTACATAGCTTTTACGAACATGCGGACTCTGGAATCGGTGCGCAATGTGCAGCGGGGAACAGTGGTCTCGCTCGCAGTACGCGTCTATGGCGTCCGACTCATTGACAATATGAAATTGAGGTGATGGATACATGAGTGAATTCGATGACTCCCGAATTGAGGTCGTTTCTCCCGGTGTAAATATCGCCGTCGTCAAGAAAGATGACGACGGTTGGAAGATGCTCGTGCTGCGGCGAGCCGATACGGGATCCTATCCCGGTTGCTGGGGGCTGTTGACCGGACGTAAAGAGCGCAACGAAGTGGTGGCGCAAATAGTCGAGCGCGAACTCAAAGCCCGGGTCGGCTTGACCGCCCAACGCATCTGGGCGACGGAATATCTGATCCGCTTCTATGAACCGGAGTTTGATCAGATCTGGATTATGCCGCTCGTTGTGGCAGTGGTGGACGCC
Source organism: candidate division GN15 bacterium (assembly GCA_003105265.1). Classification (GTDB taxonomy): domain Bacteria; phylum Zixibacteria; class MSB-5A5; order GN15; family FEB-12; genus FEB-12. Next base: position 36,229 of record PQAP01000011.1, read on the forward strand.
GATGCGCAGGTGGTCCTTCAGCCGGAACACAACGGATTCCGCTGGCTTGACCCCTTCGGGGCCAAGAAACAGGTGACCTGGAAGAATCTTGTTCGTGCGATTGAGGACGTGGCGGAGGAACTGGAAGTCTATCCGGCCCGCACCTGGGTCGAGTTGGTGACGGGCTGAAGCGTTACCGGTTAAGCCGTTGTCTTATTTGGATTTTCGGGGGAACTTCAGGCCCGGTTTCCCGTTTACAGGGTGAGCCGCCGGATGGCCGGTGTTTAGTTGTCGAGGGGCTTGCCAGTCCGGTACAAATGGCTATATTCGAGCGGCATGTGACGTGCCGCATGGTTATTGAGGGACACTACTGATGTTGATACAAGTTCTGAAGTCGAAGATTCATCGGGCCACCATAACCGATGCCAATCTGAATTACGTTGGTTCGATCACGATCGACGCCGAGTTGATCAAGCTGGCGGGCCTGCGTCCGTGGGAGAAGGTCGAGGTGGCCAATATCAACAACGGTGAGCGACTTGAGACCTATGTTATCGAGGGACCCGCCCGCAGCGGTATCATTCAATTGAACGGGGCGGCAGCACGGAAAGGGCAGAAGGGGGATCTGGTGATCATCCTTGCCTACGGGCTGATCGACCAGGGGCAGGCCGCCGGGTATGAGCCGATGATTGTTCATGTCGACGCCCACAACCGGCCCACGGCCTGAAGTTGAGTGATTTATAATCGGCCCGGGGCCGATAATCGATTGTAGAATCCCTGTGACAGGAGATTGACTTTTGACTCAAGCTAAAGCTGCTATTGTTCTGGCCGCAGGGAAGGGGAAGCGGATGAAATCGGACCTCCCCAAAGTGCTTCATCCGATTCACGGCCGTCCCATGATCGCCATCCTTCTCGACACGCTGGTCAAAATGAGCTTTGATCGAATTGTCGTGGTTGTCGGTCATAAGGGAGAGATGGTGCAGGAAGCGCTCAGTTCATATCACGTGTCGTTCGTGTGGCAGCGAGAACAACTCGGTACCGGCCATGCGGTGAAGATGGCCAAGGATCAACTGGCCGACTTCAAAGGGACCACGCTGGTCCTGGCAGGCGACGTTCCGTTGCTGTCGGAGGAATCCATCGGACAGCTGTTCCACAAGCATGAGTCGACGCACTCGGCGGCGACATGCCTGTCGGCCATTTTTGAGGATCCAACCGGGTACGGGCGCATAGTTCGCGACGGTCAGTCGGACCGCTTGAAACAGATAGTCGAGCACAAGGATGCGACGCCTGAACTCCGTCTGATTCGGGAAGTGAACACGGGGACGTTTTGTTTTGATAATCAGCTCCTGTTTCAGTCGCTCGATCAAATTCGCGCCGACAACACACAGGGAGAGTACTATCTGACCGATGCGATTAAGGTAATGTATGACAAGGGATTACCCGTGTCGGTAGTGGTTGCCCGCGATTCGGAGGAAGTCAAGGGTGTCAACTCGGTTGATCAGTTGGAGCATCTGGAGCGAGTATTTGCCGACCGAGGCCGATAAAGCTGAATGGAATGCGAACCGCACTGTCTGCGGAATTGTATTATATACGTATTGCCGCTAACCTAATGTGGGATGGATTTTTGTTGACGATTCGATCTATGGTGAATAGCTTACTGGAGCATACCGAGAATATTGCCATGAAGTTCAAGATCATTCCTCTTGCAGTCGTTCTCATCCTGAGTGCTGCGCTGGCAGCGCAGGGGACAGAGAATGCCCCGGTCAGCGGGCCGAACACGGTAAGTCAGGCCAGCTTGAAGGGAGCCGACAATCCGTTTTCCTTGCTCAGCTCGTCACGGATTCGGTGGTCGAGCAGCTATGCGGTCAGCTTCTTCTCGGGCGGGGGACGATCCGGCTCGCTCGGTCTGCTCAGCACATCGATGTTCTACGAATTTTCTCCCAAGTTGTCGCTGGGTTTGGATGTGGGGATTCTGCACAACCCGGGCAGTATTCTGGGAGACCGGCAGAGCAGCCCGACAGTACTGCCGGGAATGACACTGGACTATCATCCATCAAAGGCATTTCGGATGATTATAGATGTTCGATCGGTCAGCGGGGCGATGTACCCGTACGACCGCTCGGCAGGGTTCTGGTATGATCCCATATATCCGTACAGTTGGCCCATGCAGGAAAGGAAGTAGCCCCGGCTCCACGTATCGCTTCCGTTTCCGCGACATTTCTTAATGTTCCAGACAGAACCCTCGTACAGCCGCCAGTCGCCATCAAGCCCGCCGGACAGCCGTCCAAAACGCCGGCGGATACTCTCCCGCGCCGTGGAGTTGGCGATGCTGGCGATAGTGATCGGACTGATCGGCTATGTCGGGCTGTATGTCGTGAGGGTCAGCAGAGGGGTGACGAAGGACGCGGATGTAAGACCCCAGGTGGTACGGCTCCAGGTTCTTAACGGTGGCGGCATCGTCGGCCTGGCGGATCGAATGGGCAGGCAGCTCAACGGCACGGCCGATGAGCAGATGGAAATACAGGTGGTCGATGTCGACGACATCGACGGGCGGCGGGTGAAGCGGACATTCGTGATCTCACGGGTGGAAAAACCGGATGCGGCGAAAGCGCTGGCGACCCGGCTGGGCTTGGACCCGTCGGAAGTGATCTATGAACCGCTGGAGAACAACATTCGTCAGGTGACGGCAACGCTCGTGCTGGGGGATGATTATGGCTCGATGCGGATGCCGGCAAAGCAACAGGAGAAGTAGACAGGCAACTTGAAAAAACTATCCGCGCTCAACCGGGCCAGAATGGCCGGACGTCTGGCGCTCAGCAAGAGGGGCTTCGATGTCAAGATACTCAAGCTCAAGTCACTGTCTTCCGTGTGTGATTATTTCGTTATCGTTTCGGGCGATGCCGACGTGCACGTGCGCGCCATCGCCGAAGCGGTCAGCGATGGTCTGCGGGAAGCCGGTCACCGGGCGGCTCACGCCGAGGGGATGGGGGATGGCAACTGGGTGCTGCTGGATTATATCGATGTCGTCGTGCACATATTTTACGAGCCGACCCGTCGGTTTTACGCCCTGGAGAAACTCTGGGGGGATGCGCCGATCGAGGAGCTCAGCGATGACTGACCGGGTGACAACCCGACAACGAATCGGAAGCTAGTGTAATTATTTATCAATAGGAACTCCTATGGAACTCGCAGAACTGAAATCGAAGACGATCGCCGAACTGCTGAAGATCGCCGAAGACCTGGACATACCGGGTGTTTCGGGACTACGCAAATCGGAGTTGATCTACAAGGTGATGGAAAGTACCTCCTCGACCAACGGCATGATTTTCGCCGAAGGGGTGCTGGAGATCATGGAGGAAGGGTACGGCTTCCTTCGCTCGCCCGACTACAACTACCTGCCGGGACAGGACGACATCTACGTCTCGCCGTCGCAAATCAAGCGCTTCGACCTCCGGACCGGCGACACGGTGTCCGGTCAGGTACGGCCGCCCAAAGACAACGAGCGGTATTTTGCGCTGCTAAAGATCGAGGCGGTCAATCACGAGGACCCGGAGATCGCCAAGCACAAGACGCTGTTCGACAATCTCACGCCGCTGTATCCGAATGAAGCGTTCAAGCTGGAGCTGAGCGGGGACGAGATGACCACACGCATAATCGACCTGCTCTGTCCGATCGGCAAAGGTCAGCGTGCGCTGATTACGTCGCCGCCGAAAGCCGGCAAGACGATCATTCTGCAGAAGATCGCGCAGTCGATTACGGCCAATCACCCGAAAGTGGTGCTGATCGTGCTCCTGATCGACGAGCGGCCGGAAGAAGTGACGGACATGAGACGGTCGGTAAAGGGCGAAGTGATATCGTCGACGTTCGACGAGCCGGCCGAGCGGCATGTGCAGGTAGCCAACATGGTGCTGGAAAAAGCCAAGCGGTTGACCGAGCACAAGCAGGACGTGGTCATTCTACTGGATTCGATCACGCGTCTGGCGCGCGCTCACAACGCGGTGGTGCCGCACTCCGGCAAGATCCTTTCGGGCGGTGTCGATTCGAACGCTCTGCACAAACCGAAACGGTTCTTCGGCGCGGCCAGAAATATCGAAGAGGGTGGATCGCTGACAATCGTGGCGACCGCGCTCATCGAGACCGGGTCCCGCATGGACGAGGTAATTTTCGAGGAGTTCAAAGGCACGGGCAATATGGAAATGGTGATGGACCGCCGTCTGGCGGACCGCCGCATTTTCCCGGCGATGGATATCAACCGGTCATCGACGCGCAAAGAGGAGTTGCTGCAGAGCGAGGAAATTCTCAACAAGGTCTGGATTTTGCGAAAGTTCCTGGCCGAGATGAATCCGATCGAGGCGATGGAGTTTTTGTTAGATCGGATGCGGAAGACCAAGAGCAACGAGAAGTTCCTGGCATCGATGAAGGATTAAAGAGTTCTGGGCTGTCGGGTCACACGCTGCGAAATGCAGCGCAAGACCCGACAGAACGATTGTTCTGTCTGCCCGTCAAGCGCGGAGCGCGCTTGACCTACAAGTAATCATTTGCGTTTCAGAATGGCTTCGAACGCGGCTTTGGCTTCGGGGGAACCGAGGCGGTCTATCAGAATCAGCGCTTCCTTTGAGATCGTTTTCTGAATCATCTCGACGTGGCCCTCTTTCAGCAGTCGTTTTGTGAGCATTAATGACGCCTGAGGCCGGGAGGCAAGCTTGTGCGCCTGCCGGAGCGCATAATCGTCCACTGTGGAAACCGTCACAATCTCGTTGACCAGACCAATCTGCTTGGCCTTGACGGCCGAAAACGGCTCGCCCAGCATCAGCAGCCCGGCGGCGCGGTGGTATCCGGCCAAAAGCGGCAGCAGATAGCTTGATCCGGCTTCGGGATTGAGCCCCAGATTCACAAACGGCGTCATGAACCTGGCGTCAGGAGCGGCGTAAACGAGATCACAGTGCAGGAGCATGGTCGTGCCAATGCCGACCGCCACGCCATCGACCGCCGCCACCAAGGGCTTCTTGAACATGCTCAAGGCGTACATGAATCGAAACACCGGCGCTGATTCATCAACCGGCGGGTTCTGAAGGAAGTCCTGAAGATCATTGCCGGCGGTGAAATTGCCGCCCTCGCCGCGAATCATCAGAACACTGACGGCGTCATCCCGGTCGGCGTCCGTAATATGATCGATCAACACCTCGTACATGCCGAGCGTGAGCGCGTTTTTCTTATCGGGTCGGTTGAGAGACAGGCGAAGAACGCCGTCGTGTACCGACGACGTGATCAGCGGCGATGAGTCGTTAGTGAACACGGGTTCTGTATCTCTCGGCGAGGCAGTTACTTCACTTTCTTGCGCAGAAGGACGCCATTGGTACCACCAATGTACAGATACTTGCCGACCAGTTTCATACAGGCAAAATCGACCGTGTCTTTCAAAACGGGCTCCGGTCGCCATGACTTTCCCGCGTTTATTGTCTTCATGAGCGTGCTGCTCGTGCCCGCCACGTATCCCGTGTCCTGATCCACCAGTTCCACGGAGGTGAAGTGAACCTTTTCCTCGCGACTCTCGATGGGTGTCCAGGTCCGACCGCGATCCCAGGTACACGCAATCATGGCGTTATTGCCGCAGATCACGCCGGTCTGGCCATAGAAGCTGGTGGCGCGACCCGTCTTGCCGGCCACGGTCTTGAGTGTCGACCAAGTCCTGCCGGAATCGACCGAATAATGCAGTTTCCCGTACGACTGAAAACAGATTGGCTCGCCTTTGCGATAGAACAGCTCACCGAAGCCATATCCCGAATCCGGCAGTTGCTTCCAGTTCAGGGCCGCATCGGTGCTTCTGAACACTTCTCCTTTGGGCATTTCCCCGGGTATGAGGCCGACCATCACTGCCGACCCGCCCTCGAGCATGATGACGCTGGTTAACCAGATAGTGGTGTCTCCCCAGAACGAGCGAACCCAATTCTTGCAGCCATCGGTCGTTCTTGCGGCAAATCCCCGCTGACCGCAAATGATTCCGGTGTCAGCGTTGAGGAAGAAGACATCGTCGTACTGCGGATCCTCCTTGCCCAGCGTGTATACGTTCCAGGTTTTGCCGGAGTCGTTCGTGCGGGCATATTTCGAGCCGCTCGTGACGACATAGCCGAGTTTGGGAGATACAAAGGAGATTCCGGTGATCGTCTCGTGGACAGGGAATTTAAGTTCCGTCCAGCCGTTCTCGGCGGCCATCGACGGCAGCGTGAGGGCGAGGATAAGAGCGGCAACGAGATAGCAACGGTTTTTTGATTGTCGGGTCGAAATCAGTTTCATACCATTCTTGTACAAGTAAGTTGTCTGTTGGTTCAACGTGCGACAAAGTACGCTTGAAAGGCCGATATGTCAATGCAACAGATGGCGGAATGAACGACCGTGGATGGACCATTAGTCGAACTTGAGAACGTAAGCGCGCAGACTGATCGGGGCGAAGAGATATTCCGCGCTCTCAATTTCACGCTCCTGCAGGGGCGTTCGGCTATCATTGTGGGAGGCGCCGGCTCGGGGAAAACCACCCTGGTGGAACTTCTGCTGGGACTGAAGAAACCGGAAAGCGGAAGAATCGAAATGTTCGGCGAATCGCTCAAGCGCCGCAGCGCTATCAGGCGGGCGCGGCGTAAAGTGGGCGGTGTGGGCGGACCGTTCAGCTTGATTTCAACCCTGACGGTAGCGGAGAATATCCTGATGCCGGCGATCATAGCCGGAGAACGGGGGAGCATACAGCAGGAACGGCTGCTTCGCCTTCTGGGGGAATTCAATCTCGTGCCGGAAGCGCGGCAATATCCGTCGTCGCTCACCCGAGTCGAATATACTCTCGTTCAGATCGCGCGGGCGTCGATCGCCAGTCAGCCGCTAATGCTTATCGATGAGCCCTCGGCCGGCCTGGACGCCAAGACCTATCTGCGGGTGCTGGAGTACCTGCATAAGGCGTCGCTGTTCGGACGTTCCATGCTGATTCTGGCGTCGGAAAAGCCGCCCCTGGAAATGCCGAACTGCAACTGCTACACGATAGCCGACGGAGGGCTGGTGTGATCCGGCTGCGGTATTATCTTCGCGAAATCGGGAGAAATCTGTATCGGTATCCCGGCACGGCGGTAGGTTCAATCCTCTCATTGACGCTCATATTTCTGCTTTTCGATCTGTTCTGGGTCGCCGCGGGGACCTCCAACCGCATGTACCAGCAACTTCTGACACAGGTACAGATGGAGATCTTCGTTTCCGACAATCTTCCCGATTCGGTGATGACGCCGCTGGCCGGGGCAATAGCGGATATTCCGGGAATTAAAGACGTTCGGTATGTGTCGCGCGAAGATGCGCGGCTCGAGTTGACGCGTCTGGTCGGTACCGACCTGCTCACCGAATATGACACTCTGAATCCTCTTCCGCGCTCGTTCATTCTCGATCTGGATCAATCGGTGAAGAATCTGGCCTCGATGGAGATGCTCGATCAGAGTCTCAGGCAGATTTCGGGCGTGACCGACGTCTCCTACAGTCGGGACTGGCTGTCCAAAGCAGAGGAGACGAGATCAATGGTGACCAGGGTCGGAATGATTCTCGGCTTGATCATTCTGCTGACCGCGGTCATCAACTCGGGAAACAATATTCGTCTGATGACGCGGGCGCGCGGCGGCGGATACGGCCAGATGCTGTTGCTCGGCGCGGGCCGGTGGTTCCTTGCCCTTCCGCTGATGCTAGAAGGTTTTCTGCTGTGTCTGCTGTCGGCGGTTTTGAGCTGGGGAATCGTGCTATTTGCCGGCAGGAAAATCGCCTTCAGTCAGTTCGCAATAGTGATGCCGCCGGTCGGCGACATCGCGTTATTCTGCGGCGCCGCGGCGCTTCTCGGATTTGTCAGCGGGTATGTCGGCGTCAGAAAGCTCCTGAGATAGTATGCGGCGGATATTGCGAATTTTGCTGGTAACGGCCATCCTTCCGGCGATTTGTGCGACCGGCGCACGGGCACAGGCCAATATCAAGACGCAGAAGAAGGAGTTGGAAAAGATTCAGAAGGACGTCTCCGCGAGCAAGCAGCGATTGGATTCGCTGAAACGCGAAGAAGGAAGGGTGCAACGGGAGCTGTCGGAATACGATGAGCGCATTTCCTCGCAACAGAAGGTGCTGGGGCGGCTGGGAAGCCAGTTGCGGGGCCTACGCAAGGATATCGATCAGACGCAAGGCCAGCTGACCGCTGGAGAAGAGGCGCTGGAGTCCAGCCGAAACAGGTATCTAACTGGCGTGCGGCGGCTCTATCTCACGCTGCCGCGTCAAACAAACAGTTTAGTGGAATCGCCGCAGGTTGAANTGGATACGAAGGAGCAGGTGACGTATCTCAGCGCTATGGTCGCGAGTGCTTCCGGCGACGTCTCGGAAGCCGAGCAGTATCTGGCGGAGGCGCGTTCGCAGCTCGACCAATTGTCGGGAAAAGAGAACAAGATTGCGCGGTTGCAGCAGCAACGGCAGGTAAGCTACGCCCTGGATCAGAGTCGGAAGCAGCGTCGCCAGCGTCAACTCGATAAGCTCCGTCGACTGAAGAAGGAAGAATTCGACAAAATCGTGGTGTTACAGCAGTCGGCCGAGGATATGGGACGGATTCTGAATCGCCTTCAGGAAGCGGCGAAATTGGAAACGGCACGCCCGTCCACGCCATCGCGTCAGGGCGCCGTGTCATCCTTCGCCGCACTCAGGGGAACGCTCCCCAGTCCGGCTAAAGGAGAAATCATTGTACCGTTTGGCAGCGCGGTTCATCCGGTCACTCACTTGAAATCGTTTTCTCCCGGCATTGCCATTCAGGGCAAGCCGAACGCCCCGGTGACGTCGGTCGGCGAAGGGACAGTGGCTTATACGGGCAGTTTGCGCGGCTACGGGAATTTTGTCATTGTCGATCACGACGGTGTCTACTTCACCACCTACGCCGGTCTCGGCGAGACGAGTGTCTCTATCGGTCAGCCGGTGAATGCCGGTTCGAAACTTGGAACCGCCGATCAGAGCGGCGTGGTTCGATTTGAACTCCGCAAAGGCCGGGAAGCGCTCGATCCGGCAGAATGGATACGGCTTGACGCCTTCTGAGATCGGCAGATATCAACCCAAGCCATGGTCGATTCTCACCCGGTCGTATGCCGCCAATCGGGTAGCATCCACGTATCTGTTCTGGGGGCGCGAAGGGCTCGGCCACTGGCCGCTGGCCCTGTCGTTCGCCGCGCTTCTGAATTGCCGGGGGTCGGACAAATCGAAGGATAAACCGTGCGGTGAGTGCGATCCCTGCCGGCAGATCGGCGCGCTGGGGTTTGCGGGGCTTCATATTATCGTGCCGATTACGTCGCACAAGAATATGAACGAGGCGATCGACCTCACGAACGAGATACTCGATGAAAAGCGCAAGGAGCCGTTCCGGATAATTTCCTCGGCCGCTCAGACGACGATCCCTATCGATCTGGCGCGTGAAACGAGAGGACGGCTGGCGCTGAAAGCGGAGCCGGGGATCAGACGCGTGGTGTTGTTCTACCAGATGGAAAAGATGCTACACGCTTCGGCCGATGCGCTTCTGAAGATGATCGAAGAGCCGCCGTTGGATACGACGCTGATTCTCACGACGGCATCTCCCGACATGCTATTGCCGACCATTCAATCCCGCGCTCAGAAGATCCGGCTTGACCGCATCCCCGATGAGGCGATTCAGCACTATTTGATTGAGCGCTACCATCAGGAAGAAGGCAAAGCGCTGCGGCTCGCCCGGTTGTCCGAAGGGAATCTGGGGGTGGCCCTGGATATGGTGGAAGGCGAGAGTGACGGCGACGAATTGTCGCAGCGGGCAATCGGCTTTCTGCTGTTCAAGTCGATGTTTCTGGATTCCTCGCCGACGGCGGCCTCGCACGTGGTGGAGCTGCTGGCCGGGAACGACCGATCGCAGGCGGAGGATATGCTGCGGCTGTGGCAATCGCTGATTCGGGATTGCGCGCACTATGCGGCGACAGGTGACACGGAGCAGATCGTCAACAGCGACTTTCGGCCGGACATAATCGCCTTCGCTCGACGATTCGAGAGAACCGAAGCGGTGTCCACGATCACCGCCGCAATCAAGAATACCCTTGCCGATATCCGTCTCAATGTGCATATTCCGACCGCTATAGTGGCGCTTGTGTTGAAGGTGCGGGAGGCCATTGGGGCCGCCCGGTGACCTTCACTTTTTTCAAGCGCCGGCAAGGTTTACCGTGGCCGAATTATTTCTGGTGGAATTCAAGGGCTCCCGCAAGGAGTATTTCTACAATAGTTATCATCATGCGCTGAAGCTGTCGGAGCCGGTTATCGTGCAGGCGGAGCAGGGGGAGGAGATGGGCACGCTCATCAAGCGGATCGAGAGCCGCACGGGCGCCGAGTCGGCCCGCCCGCGCTCGATCCTGCGTCCGGCCGGCAAAGATGACCGTCAGCGGCACGCGGAGCTGAAACAAAAGGAACTCGAATGCAAGCGTGATATCCTGCCGCTGATCCGCAAGCACGGTCTGGTGATGAAGGTCGTCGATGTGGAGTGTCAGTTTGACGGCAACAAGATCACGTATTTCTTTACGGCTGACCACCGGGTGGATTTTCGCGCGCTGGTGCGTGATTTGGCGTCGCGTTACCGCACGCGGATCGAACTTCGGCAGATCGGTGTGCGCGACGAAGCGCGGCGCAACGACGGCTACGGGATTTGCGGTCGGCGCCAGTGCTGCAACACGTTTCTCAAGGACTTCGCGCCGATATCGACGGCGCATGCGCGCGAGCAGGAGTTGTCGCTCAATCCCAGCAAGATCTCCGGCAACTGCGGGCGACTTTTGTGCTGCCTGCGTTATGAAGTCGACAGTTATGCCGAGGTCAAGCGGCGGTTTCCGGCGGTCGGCTCGACGGTCGAGACCAAGAATGGTACCGGCGTAATTCAGCGCATCGACTATTTCCGCGAAGAGATGGTGCTTCAGGATGCCGAGGGAACCGAGTTCCGGGCCGGCATCACAGATCTTGCGACGGTCCTGAAGACGCCGGACGGTCGCGCGGCGAAGCCGCCGGTCGACTATGTCGAAGAAGCCGCACCAAGTGCAGACGAACGGGAAGCGCTGAAACGGCTGGATGAGCCGGAGAACTTGAACTAAAGGACTCGATCAGGAGAGCATCTGTGCCACGCCCTTTTTATGTCACCACGCCCATTTACTATGTCAATGACCGTCCCCATATCGGCCACGCGTACACCACAATTGCGGCCGACCTGCTGACCCGGTTTCATCGCATGGCCGGAAGGGAAGCGTTCTTCCTGACCGGCACCGACGAACACGGCACCAAAGTGGCAGAGGCGGCGCAGGCCGCGGGACTAAGCGAGCAGGCATTCTGCGATCGGACTGTGGAGACATTTGTTTCGGCCTGGAAGAAACTGGACATCGAATACAATTACTTCATCCGTACGACATCGGAACGCCATAAGGTCGCCGTACTGAAATTGCTCGATGCCATGCGGTCGGCGAAGACCGAGGATGGCCGCGATGTCGTGTATTCAGATTACTATGAGGGTCTGTACTGCACCGGCTGCGAGAAGTTTCTTACGGAGAAGGAGCTGGTTGACGGTCTGTGTCCGTTTCACAAGCGTCCTCCCGAGAAACTGAGAGAGAAGAATTACTTTTTCCGCCTGACGGCGTTTGCGCACCGGATAAAGGAGCGGATCGAATCCGGTGAATTGGTGATACTTCCTGAGGAACGGCGCAATGAAGTACTGGGGCTTATCGACCAAGAGTTACCGGACTTTTCACTGTCGCGCGAACGCGTGAAATGGGGGATTCCGCTGTCGTTTGACCGCAGTCAGGTGGCCTATGTCTGGGTCGATGCGCTCTCGAATTATATATCCGGCATCGGCTATGGTGACGACCCCGCCTCGTTCACCAAGTGGTGGGACGAAGCGGAAGTCGTACACTTGATGGCCAAGGACATTCTCAAGTTTCATTGTTTCTACTGGCCTGCAATGTTAATGGCGGCGGGTATCAAGCTGCCGAATGTCATGTTCCTGCACGGATTCTTCACGGTCGACGGCGAGAAGATGTCCAAATCGCTGGGGAACCAGATTGACCCCAACGAAATGGTCGCCAAATTCGGACCCGACGGCGCGCGCTATTTGCTGTTGACCCAGTATCCGTTCGGTATCGACGGCGATATCCAGGCAAAGCGGTTTGTGACGCAGTACAATGCCGATCTGGCCAACGACCTCGGCAATCTGGTGTCGCGCGTGGTGAAGATGATTATCGCAGATTTCGGCGGACGTCTGCCGCAGCCGGATCGGGAGCTTCAGGGATTGGAGCAACTGATGCTGCTGGCCGAGGAGCTTCCGGACAGCGCCTACGCGCACATCAAGCACTTCCGGATCACCAACGCGATTGCCGACAGCATTAATCTGGTGCGCGCCACCAACAAGTTCTTCAATGATACAACGCCGTGGCTGCTTGGGAAGCAGGGGGAGAAAGCCCGACAGGGGGCGATACTCTACGCCTGCTGCGAGCTGATTCGAATCGTCTCGATCATGCTCTATCCGGTGATGCCGCGCAAGATGCGGGAGATACGGGCCGTCTTCGGACTCGACGACAGCACGCTGACGCTCGACAACGCCCGACAGTTCTTCAATCTGACCCCCGGTACGCCGGTCCGGCTGGAGCAGTCAGTTTTCCCGCGTATCGATACACCGTTCGAATCCGGCAAAGGGACGGCTGCGGCTGAGCCAGGCACGACCCCGACGACGCCATCGACGGAAGGCCTGCTGGATATCACCGATTTTCAGAAAGCTGACCTTCGAGTAGCCAAAGTAGTTTCGGCGGAAAAGGTGACGGGAGCGACCAAGCTGCTGAAACTCCAGATTGATCTGGGCAGTGAGACCCGGCAGATTGTAGCCGGAGTGGCGGAGCACTATCCGCCCGAACGAATCACCGGCATGAAAATAATCGTCGTGACGAATCTGAAGCCGGCTGTCATCAGAGGAATCGAATCCCGGGGAATGCTGCTCGCGGCCAAGGCCGGCAGTAATCTGGTTTTGCTGACGCCCGACGGCGATCTCTCGCCGGGCGCCAAAGTCAGCTAATGATCGATTCACACTGCCATTTGGATTCCAGGCAATATGGCGGTCGACACGCCCAATTGCTGGAGTCCGCGCAACGGGCGGGAGTCAGCACGGTTGTAAATATCGGCGCTGACCTGCCGTCATCGGAAACATCGGTCGCACTGGCGTCCGAACACGCGATGGTGTACGCCACGGTCGGTATCCACCCGCACGATGCCACCACGCTTGACGAGCGGGCACAGGAACGTCTCCGCGAGCTGGCATCGAATAAGAAGGTGGTGGCAATCGGAGAAATCGGGCTGGACTACTATCGCGATCTTTCACCACGCACGGTTCAGAAGAAGGCATTCAAGAAGCAGCTGCAACTGGCGGCGGAACTTAAGATGCCGGTGGTAATTCACACACGGGAAGCGTTTCTGGACACGCTGGATATCGTCAAGGATTTCGGCTCCTCCATTCCCGGCGGGGTATTCCATTGTTTTCCGGGAAATGTCGAGGATGCACTACGGGTGATCGACCAGGGGTTTATCATTTCGGTAGGAGGGGTGATCACGTACAAGGGCTCGCAGATGTCGATTACGGCGACGCAGGTGCCGCTCGAGTTTATTATCGTTGAAACCGACGCTCCGTACCTTACGCCCGTGCCGCACCGCGGCCAATTGAACGAACCGGCTTACGTACGGCTGGTCTATGATAAATTGGCGCAACTCAAAGCGGTCCCGTTTGCCGAGGTAGAGCAGGTCGTTGACCGCAACTGCCGTAAACTGTATCGGATGATCGAAACTTTCGGGGGATAAGCGGTGCCCACCTATCACGCCAAGAAGCGATTGGGCCAGAATTTCCTGACCTCGGAGAAGGTAATCCGCCACATAATCGAGCGGGTATCGCCGTCGCCGGGCCAGACGATCGTCGAGGTCGGCTCCGGACGGGGCGCGTTGACATGGCCGCTGGCGGAGTCCGGTGCGACTATCTGGGCGATCGAATTCGACCGGGACTTGATCGATTATCTCGATCGCCTGCTTATGGATCACAAAAATGTCACTGTGCTGGAGCGTGATTTCCTGGCATTCGACCCAGACCAGTACAATCTCGACCGATTCGCCCTGGTCGGCAATCTGCCGTACAATATCACGTCGCCGGTCGTCGATTGGTGCATTCGCTATCATGATCGAATCACCGCCGCGTATTTCATGATGCAGCGGGAAGTCGCCGACCGATTGACGGCAGCGCCGGGGACCCACGACTGGTCGCCGATATCAATTTCGGCGCAACTGCATTTCGATCTGACCTGCTGTTTTGAGGTCCCGCCGCACGCCTTCACGCCGATCCCGGAAGTGGTGTCGGCATTTGTCGAACTCAAACCGATTCCCGTTCGCAGCGATATAGATATGCAGGCGCTCGACCGCGTCGTGCGGGGATCGTTTCAACAGCGACGCAAGCAGCTCGTCAACAACCTCGTGCCGAATCTGATTCCCGATGCCGAGTCGGCCCGCCGGATTTTGCAGGTTCTTGGCCTGCGCGAGACCGTGCGTGCGGAGGAACTGTCCATAGATCAGTTCTGTCGGCTCACCAATCATCTGAGTCCAGGGGGAACGGGTGGACACTGATTCCGGCGCCGACGAGAGAATTTCGCGCGTTACAGTCCCCGGTGACGTGGAGCCGGTGCGCATCGACCTGTATCTCAGCGGTCTTGAAAACATTCGCTTGTCCCGCACGCACATTCAGAAATTGATTATGAGCGGCCGGGTTACCATCAATGATCGGCCGGTGACATCGAGCTTGCAGCTCAAGGGAGGGGAGGAAATTGTGATCAGCGTATCGGCGCCTCCCCCGATGCATGTGGCAGCGGAGGATATCCCGATTACCCTCGCCTACGAAGATGAGTTTCTGCTCGTGGTGGACAAGCCGGCCGGGATGTTGACACATCCTTCAATCGGCGTCAAAACCGGGACGCTGGTCAACGCGTTATTGCACCGGTTCGGTCAGCTTCCCGCGCACGCCTGGGCCGAACGACCGGGCATCGTACACCGGCTCGATAAAGGCACTTCGGGTCTGTTGCTTGTGGCCAGAACCGACGAGGTCATGCTTAAGTTGCAGCAGGCACTCAAGGCGCGCGAAATTCATCGCACCTACCTCGCACTGGTGTGTGGGCACATGGTTGCCGATGCCGGCGAGATCGATCTGCCGATTGGCCGCTCGACCCGGGATCGGACCAGAATGGCGGTCGACGGCGCGGATTCGAGAGCGGCCGTCACCCGGTACCGCCTCCGCGACCGGTTTCGTTCGTACGACTGGCTGGAGGTGAATCTGGAGACCGGGCGTACTCATCAGATCAGAGTACACCTGTCGCATCTCGGTCACCCGGTGTTCGGCGACCCGGAGTACGGCGGCCGTGAAAAGTGGCTTCGTGGCATCTTCGCACCGGAGCGGTTGCTCGCCCGGGAGCTTCTCGGGCTTATCGATCGCCAGGCGCTTCATGCGTGTCGATTATCATTCGCTCATCCGGTGACAGGGAAGGCAATCAGCATAGAATCACCAATTCCCGCGGATTATCAGAGCGTGATACAACTGCTTGAACGTCAGGGCAGTTAGCTCGCGCACCATTCCGTACCGTCTCCCAATCGTTCCATAATTCGGGAACCTCGGCCCCGCTCGTTGGTTAAATTCTTCACAATTGTCGTCCGGGCTCGGCCGTTAGTCGAAGCCGAACCAACACAGGGAACCGTCAATGATTATCGTTCGTAAGGGGAGAGAGCGGGGGCATCTCAATCACGGGTGGCTGGACACGTATCACACGTTTTCGTTTGCCGGCTATTATGATCCGCGACATGTCAGATTCCGCTCGCTCCGAGTGATCAATGAGGATCGCGTAGCGCCGGGACAGGGATTCCCGCCGCACGATCACCGCGACATGGAGATCATCACCGTAGTGCTGGAAGGAGCGCTCGAGCACAAAGACAGCATGGGAAACGGCTCGATTATCCGGGCCGGCGATATCCAGCGCATGTCGGCCGGCACGGGCGTCACGCATAGTGAATTCAATGCCTCAAAGTCGGAGCTGGTGCACCTGCTGCAGATCTGGGTGCATCCCGACCAGCTTGGATATGAACCCAGCTATGAACAGCAGACGCTCCCTGTCGAGGAGCGCCGCGGACGGCTTCAACTGCTCGCATCGCCGGATGGCGCGGACAAGTCGGTGACCATTCACCAGGATGTCAAGCTCTACACGTCACGTCTGCCACAGGGGAAATCGCTCGTTTACGATCCGAGACGGGGACGACACGCCTGGCTACAGATGATCGAAGGCAAGATTTATGTGAATGACGTC
Organism: candidate division GN15 bacterium; assembly: GCA_003105265.1. Classification (GTDB taxonomy): domain Bacteria; phylum Zixibacteria; class MSB-5A5; order GN15; family FEB-12; genus FEB-12. The sequence goes on from PQAP01000011.1 coordinate 52,608, forward strand.
GCCCTGGTGGCGGGCGACGGCACGGCGGTCAGCGAGGTCGCCACTCTGCGCATACAGGCCGAATCCGAGTCCGAGTTTCTACTGTTCGATCTGGCCTGACCGGATCACCGATATTTGTGGTTGTTGACTTCACCTGTGGGCTGGGGTAGATTGGCCGCATGTCACAATCGGAGAAGACGAGTAAGTTGACCTATGCTCAAGCGGGGGTGGATATCAAGGCCGGAGAAGAGGCGGTCGAACGCATAAAGCGGCTCGCCCGCCAGACGTTCGGGCCGGAAGTCCTCTCGGAAATCGGTTCGTTCGGCGGGTTTTATCGCCCCAATCTGGCCGGGTTGAAGAAACCGGTGCTGGTCTCATCGGCTGACGGCGTGGGAACCAAGCTTAAGCTGGCGTTCATGACCGGCCGCCATGACACCATCGGCGAGGACCTGGTTAATCACTGTGTCAACGATATCCTGGTTCACGGCGCGCGAGGGCTGTTTTTCCTTGATTATATCGCGGTCGGCAAACTGGAGCCGGCCGTCATTGCGGATATCGTGGCTGGGCTCAGTCGCGGCTGCAAGAACGCCGGTATGGCGCTGGTGGGAGGGGAGACGGCGGAAATGCCGGACTTCTATACGCGGGGCGAGTACGATGTCGCCGGGTTTATCGTGGGGATGGTCGATGAAAGCCGCATCGTCAATGGCCGGACGATCACAACAGGTGATGTTTGCATCGGCCTTGCCTCAGACGGGCTTCACACCAACGGATACAGCTTGGCCCGGAAGGTCGTCTTTGAAATTGCCCGTCACAAGCCGGACGATTACGTGGCCGAGTTGCAGATGACGATCGCCGAAGCGTTGATGCAGGTGCACCGCTGCTACGGACCGTTCATTCACGGGCTGCTGGAAAAGTTTGATATCCACGGCATGGCCCACATCACCGGTGGAGGATTGCCGGGCAATCTCAACCGCATTCTGCCTGCCGGGCTTGACGCCGAGGTCAGACGCGGAAGCTGGCCGGTGCTGCCGATATTCGACTACCTGAAAAAACGCGGTAATCTGGACCCGACCGATGTTTATTCGGCCTTCAATATGGGGATCGGATTTGTACTTGTTGTAGCGGCGACAGATGCCGATGCAGTAATGAACGCCCTCGGCGCTATGAACGAGCCGGCGTACCGCATTGGAACTATCGTGCCGGGCAACCGGGAAGTGAAATTAGTGTAGTCATGTTCGTTTTGCTGTGTGTTCTCGACGGATTCGGATTGCGCGAAGCCACGCCCGACAACGCAGTCGCGGCGGCGGTCAAGCCGGTTTATGACCGGCTGCTTCAAACGTGCCCGCACACGGCTATCGACGGATCGGGACCGTCGGTGGGATTGCCTGTCGGCCAGATGGGGAACAGCGAGGTGGGACACCTGAATCTGGGAGCCGGACGAGTGGTGTATCAGGATATCACCCGAATCGACAAGGCCATCGATACCGGCGAGTTTTTCGATAACGAAGTGCTCTGTGCCGGTATGGAGCGAATTGCCGCCGAAGGAAAAGCCGTGCATCTGTTCGGCCTGGTCTCCGACGGCTGCGTGCACTCTTCGCTCAAGCACCTGTTCGCACTGGTGGAACTGGCGCATCGGAAGAAAGTCAAGGAGCTGTATCTGCACGCCTTCACGGACGGTCGCGACACGCCGCCGAACTCGGGCCAGCATTACCTGGCCGAAGTGATCAAGAAATTTCAGGAGATCGGGCTGGGCCGAGTGTCCACCGTGGCCGGACGCTATTACGGAATGGATCGGGATCGTCGCTGGGAAAGGACGGACAAATCGTATCGGGCGATCGTCTATGGCGAGGGACCGCGGTTCCGCGACCCGGTTTCTGCAATTACCGCATCGTATGAAGAGCAGATTACGGACGAATTCGTGGTACCGGCGGTTATCGATCTGGGGGATCCTTCGATCGGCCGGCTGAAGGATCGCGACCTGGCGATCATGTTCAATTTCCGTTCCGACCGCGCTCGCCAGTTGTCCTACATGCTGGTTGGACATGACATTCTCGGGTATGTTCACCCGCAACATCCCGTGATCGAACTGATCACGATGACGAACTTCGATCAGAAGCTGTTTGAGGCGAAAGTCGCGTTTCACCAGCGGCCGATCAGGAATACGCTCGCCGAACTGCTCTCGAAAGCCGGCATGAAGCAACTGCACACGGCCGAAACCGAAAAGTACGCGCACGTGACGTTCTTCTTCAACGGCGGTGTTGAAGAGCCGGCGTTGGGCGAAGACCGTGATATGATCGCCTCGCCCAAGGTCCCCACCTATGATCTTCAGCCGGAGATGTCGGCGGCGCCGGTCACGACCAATGCCATCATGCGGATCGGCAGCAATGCGTACGGCTTCGTGCTGGTCAATTACGCCAACTGCGATATGGTCGGTCACACCGGGGTTTTCTCGGCCGCCAAGAGAGCGGTGGAAGCTGTCGACACACAACTGGGCCGCTTGCTTCAGGCGGTCGACGAACAGAAAGGCGTAGCGCTCATTACCGCCGACCACGGCAATGCTGAGATGATGATCGATCCGAGAACGGGAGGACCGTGGACCGCCCATACGACCAACCTGGTGCCGTTCATACTGTACGACCCGACCGGCGTCTTGAACGGTCAGTCGGGGCCCGGGAAGATCAGCTTGCGCCAAGGCGGGGTGCTGGCGGATGTGGCTCCGACGGTGCTCGAGATATTCGGTCTGCCGATTCCCAAAGAGATGACCGGAAAATCGCTCATTGTGCGAGGGTAAGGATCTGTCCTCGTTCCTGACGAATCTATACCGTTTCTTCATCCCGCGTGACATCGAGCTACGCAAGCGTCGGTTGGAGCTGATGCTCTGGGCGTTTGTACTATCCCTTGCGTTCTACCCGGGCTGGTGGGGAGTGCTGGCGTGGATCGGACTGGCCCGACCCCTGATGATTATCAGCCGGCTGAGAGGACGGGATTGTTTTAACGCCGGGTATTTCTTCGGCTTCTTCTTCACGCTGTTCACTATCTACTGGGTTGCGCTGGTGACGCCCCCGGGGATGATTGCCGCGGTGACGATTGTCGCATTCTACTACGCGTTCATTTTGCTCGCCTTCTCAAAGCTATACCGGATGCGACCGCTGCTCGGCGCTGTCGCGGTCCCGTTTCTCTGGGTAGGTCTGGAATACTTTCGGACGCTCAGTGAGTTCGCATTTCCGTGGTCCGGACTGGGATACACGCAGGCGTATTTCCTGTACATACTGCAAATTGTCTCGGTGATATCGGTTCATGGGCTGTCACTGTTGATTGTGACCGTCAATGTCTTGGTGTGGCAGGCGCTCCGCTCCGATGTTCGACCGGAGCGGCGACTGACGGCTGTCTACTTCTCCGTGGGTATTGTCGGTGCGCTGGTGGCCTACGGGTGGGTGGAAATGCCGGTCTATCCCAAACCCGGGAAATATGAGGTCGCGGTCCTGCAGGGCTCGGTGCCGATCGACATCAAATGGGAATTGGAGAACGAGGGATACAGCATCAAGCTGTATGATTCCCTGGCGCAGACGGTCAAGGATTCATCGGTAAAGCTCTACATCTGGCCGGAAAGCGGCGCGCCATGCTACATGGATCGACCCTATTCCTGCCGGGAGATGACCGCGGCGGCCGTGCGCAGGACTGCCGGGTATCATCTGATCGGCGCACTCGGCACCGGCATGAAGGACGGCGAGGAGCGGTACTACAACTCGTGCTATGAGTTCGATCCCACCGGCCGGGTAGTGGGTCGATATGACAAAGTGAAGCTCGTGCCGTTTTCGGAACACGTGCCGTACGAGTCGATTTTCCCTTTCCTGAAAACCGACGTATTGACGAAATATCTCACGTTTATCCGAACCTTCAATGTTCAGTGGTGGTCCGACTTCGCGGTCGGCGACTCGCTGCATCTGTTCAGTCTCCCGGACGCCACCTACGGGGTCCTGATCTGCTTCGAGTCAACTTTTCCAAGCTACGTGCGACAGATGGTCCGTGACGGGGCCCAGTTCATGGTCGGCATCACCAACGACACGTGGTTCGGTAACTCGATCGGTATATATATGCACTCGCGGATTTTCGTGACCCGGGCGGTCGAGAACCGATGCTGGGCGGCGCGGGCGGCCAACAGCGGGCTGTCCTACATAGTCGATCCCTATGGTCGCATCCGGGAGAGCGTGCCGCATGACGCGGTCACGGCGTTTGTCGGGAAGCTGGATTTCCTGGAGCAATATTCGGTGTTCACCAAAATTGGCGATATTGCCGGTGTATTCTCATACTATGTAACGGTATCGCTATTGTGTATATTACTCGGGCTATGGATTGGCCAACGACTGAGCGCACGAAAGCACGTCTCCTGATATTCGTACTATCGGCCGTGTTGCTTATAGCAACGAGCACGGCCGCTGAGGACGACTGGGTTACCTATACGTCGGCCAATCTGGCGCGCCGGATGCTGATTTCGCACGACTCGCTGTTTGTTGTCACCTCGGGAGGAGTGTTAATCACTGAACCGGATTTGATGTCGCAGGGGAAGATTCTCACCAATCTGGATGGACTCGGCACCACCGATCTCACCGATATCATTCAGGACGCTCAGGGACAGAAATGGATCGCTGCCGACGGACGTCTGCTGAAATTCAGTCCCAATGCGACCGAACAATTTCTCTTTCAGGATAACGAGAACAACCTGATACGGCTACAATGCCTCGCCGATGACGGCAATTACGTGTGGGTAGGTTATCCGGCCGGAGTGGTGCTGTTCAACAAGGCACAGGACGGTGGGTTGATTCAGGACAGTTACCAGATGTTCGGCAGTCTCCCTGCGTCACCATCGGTCAGCGATGTACTGATTGTCGGTGACAGTATCTGGCTGGCGACATCGGCCGGCCTTGCCGTAGCCGACAAGAGCGACCCGCGTCTGCTCAAACTGAGTTCCTCGTGGAAGAGCTTCAATGTGATCAGCAATCCGGAACTCGGCAGCGCGACTGTGCGACGGCTCGCCTGGTTCAAGAATCAGCTGCTGGCGGCGACCTCGAGCGGCCTGTTTCGTCTGGATCGCCTGGCGACCGACACTGTGTTTACTGAACTGGCGTTCAACCCGACCTCGAACTTCACCGATCTTCGCATCGAACGTGATACCCTCTTCACCTTCAGCAGTGACGGCCTGGGAGTGATGGTGGATTCAACTGCCATTCCGCTCTCCGTCTCCGGTCTTCCGTCCGCGGCGGCAACCGGAGCCGGTAATGGCGCGCACTTCTGGGTTGGTTCGACAAACAGCGGCATTTACCGATCTGATACTCAGGGTGTATACAGCCGGTACGAATTCACCGGAATGCCTGATAACGACGTGGTCGATGTCGCGATCAGCGAGAAGAATCATGTAAACGTCGCGTTTAGCCGTAAGCCGATGGCTGAAATGGTTGACGATCAGTGGGTGAGCCAATCGTACAGCGTGGGCTCATTTGCCACCCGGTTGTTTGCGGGTCAATCAGGCACTCGCTGGGCAGGAACATTCGGCGCCGGTATGTGGAAGATTGGAAATGGTACTCCGCAGCGGTTCGATACCACCGGCACTACCCTTCGCGGCAACAATGATCCCGGCGGCAAGAATTATATTGTCATCACAGGGATCGCCGGCGATGGACCGCATCTGTTCGTTTCCTGTTTCCGTGCCTACGACGGCAATCCGATTGCCTTTGCGCGACTTGATCAAGTTGATTCGCGGTCGGGCTGGGGGGCATTCGGAACGGTCAATGGGATCACAGATACTTTCATTGTCGATCTCGACTATGGCGGCGGCTATTTGGCGGCGGCGACCGACGCCAACGGGCTTTACCTGTATTTTGTCGGACCTGATCCGTTCGATATCAGCGATGATACCTGTCACTACCTGAACCACGCCAATTCCGGCCTCCGGTCCGATATTGTGCGCGTGGTCAAATTCGCTCCCGACAGTTCCCTGTGGGTTGGTACGAACTACGGGCTGTCGCATTACGACCGCGGCATTGACCGCTTTGTCGATGTCAATCTCCCCGCCGGTATCGGTCCGGACATCACCGATATCGACTTTGATTCGCGCGGGGTTCTCTGGGTATCGGCCCGCAATGGCATTGCCCGGTTCGACCAGTCCAGCGGGGCGTTCCGCACGATTCACGCCATAAGTTCCGGACTGGTCAGCGACGATGTTCGCTCCCTGACGGTGAACCGTAATTCCGGAGACCTGTGGGTCGGCACAAGCGCCGGGGTGTCGGAGTTGAGGTTTCCGGTGACCTCGCTGACCGAGTCAATCGACTCGGTGTGGGCATTCCCGAATCCGTTTGTGATCAGTTCCTCGGCCGACAGTCTCAGTGTCAATTACGCGTTTCCGGGGACCGTGAGTATTTTCGATGTGTCCGGTGCGCTGGTGGATGAGTTTCCGGTTCGGGCGGGCTGGCACGGCACCAACCGGGCAGGCAAGCCGGTGGCTTCGGGAGTTTACCTGTTCGTGATACAGAACGCCACGGGTCAGGTGGGACGGGGCAAGTTCCTGCTGGTGAGGCAATGAGGTCGGTTGAGCGCAGCGTCATTTCGGAACTCCCCGAATCATTGCGCACGCAGCTTGACAGTTTTTCTTTCTTCGGGTCAACCGGGTTTGCGAAAATTTGGGAAGCGGTGGGCGGATGCGCCGTCTGCTGGGTCTTGCGGGACAGTGAATCCGTTATTGGGGTTTTGACCGGCGTTGAATTCAGGTCCCGTCCGCTGACCCGGTTTCAGAGTATGCCTGACGGCTGCTATGCGCGGCTGTTTTGTGCGGCCGGACATGAGGCGGAACGAGGCCAAGCGGCCAGGATGATGCTCGCGGCTGTGCGGAAGGCGGGATATGCCAGGATATATCTCGCCGATTATTTCCGAGACTTCGATCTGGAATCAGAGGTGAACTCCCAAAGGTACGAGACGCCGGTGGTGGACATTTCATCCCCGGACTGGCAACCGCCGGATGCGAAACTCCAGTCCGAGATTCGCAAGGCGGAGCGGGAGGGCGTGGTCGTCACGGCGTTTTCAACGGAATCGCATATGGATAAATTCATAGACCTCATGACCCGAGCCGAGTCACGACACCAACGGCCGCCCAGGTATTCGAGGGAGTTCTTTCTCAAGCTGGCCGGACTGGCGGCAATTGACGATCGCGTCAGGTGGTACTGGGTTGAACACAATGGTGCGCCGGTGGTATCGCACATATATCTTGTGGACAAGACGATGGCTCTCAACTGGCAGATATACTTTGATAAAGAATTCTCGTCTCTGAAGGCGAATCAGCTTGTCATGTTCAGGGCGGCAAAGGCGCTGGCGGCATCGGGCGTGACCCATCTCAACCTTGGCGCGACCCCGCCGGATGCCGAGAGCGTGCGGGCTTATAAGCAGAAATGGGGCGGCGAAGTGTACTCGTACCCGATCACCGTTCATACTTCATGGCTGGGGAGACTCCTGTGAGCGATCAGCCGCTGCGGATTCTCGTTCTCGCCGATGCCGGATCATATCACACCGAGCGATATGTCGCCGAGTTGAGACGTCAGGGGTGCGAAGTGTTGCTGACCTCGCTTGAGGAAGGCCGGATCGACTACTACCGCCTGCGACGGAAGGGATTCGTGCAGCTGTTCTGGTATGTGCTGGCCGCGAGTGAAGTGAAACGGCTTGTTCGCCAGTTCCAGCCGGATGTCATAAACCCGCATTTCGTCTCCGGGTACGGCTTTACCGTCGCGCTGGCACAGGCGAAGAAGAGCGCGCCGGTGGTCAGTCAACTGTGGGGCTCGGATGTTCTGCTGGTGCCCGGCAAATCCATTTTCCATGCCCGCAAGACTGCGAATGCGCTGACTCACGCCGACCTTATTCTGGCAGATTCTCAATACGTGATCGACCAGGCCCGCAAGCTTGCCGATATCGGCGACTGGCGTGTGATTCCATGGGGGATCGAGCGGGAGTATCTGGCGTACCGGAAGCCGGATTTTCAGATCGGTCGACCGCTGAAAATCATTGTCCCGCGGCCGCATGAGAAGGTGTACGACAATTTCTTCGTCGTGCAGGCGCTCGCGCCGATGATCAACACCGGGTTGGTGGAGGTCACCTTTCCGTCGTTTGGAACGCTCTCCGGGCATTTCCGGCTTAACGCCAAGCCGCTGGTCGGTGACGCGCTGCGCTTCTACGAACCGCTGGACCGTCCGGACTTCCTCAAACTCATGGCCGAGCACGACGTGTATCTGTCGGCCGCAATTTCCGATTCATCACCGGTCTCGCTCATCGAGGCCATGGCGCTCGGACTCATNCCTGTTGCCGCCAATATCGAGGGNGTCAGNGAATGGCTNNGNCGCCGGAACGGCTATCCGTACGAGCTGTACGATGCCGCCGCTCTGCAGAAGGTCATTGGCGATATAGTGCAGGGCCGGGATGACCACCACGAGATACGGCGGAGGAATTTCGAGTTGGTCGAGCGGAAGGGGATTTTCGAAGAAAACATGGCCGAGACGATTGGCCTGATGCGGAAGCTGGCAGCCGAGTGGAAGGCGTAAGACGCGTTCTCATAATCTGCTACTACTTCCCGCCCCTTGGCCTGGCCGGGGTGACCCGGCCGGTGCAACTCTTCAAGCGACTGGCGACGCACGGCTACGAATGCCATGTGCTGACCGTCAAACCGGTGGCCTACTACGCCTATGAACCGGAGTTGATCGCCGGCGAGGACCAGACCCGCATTCATCGGGCGGGCTCGTACGACACCCAGCGACTCATGCATCTCTGCCGCCTGCGAAGAGTGTCGGATTCGACAACAACTGTCGCCCAACGCCTCAAATCGTCAGTGTTCCCCGACTCCAAACGGGGATGGATCGGCCCCGCCGCGCGGCTTGGTCTTCGACTCATGAAAGACCAGTCGTTCAACTTGCTGGTGTCAACCTCGCCGCCGATATCAGCGCACCTGGTGGCGTCGCGATTGAATACTGAGACGGGCGTAAAATGGGTGGCCGATTTTCGGGACCTGTGGACAACCGATTCGATTGAGTCGTCATATGCCAATGCTCATCTGATCGAGAAAGGGCGAGCGCTCCTTGGCGACATCAGAGCCAGGGCGACTTCGATGACCGCCGTCAATCGATCAATTGCGGAGTACGTGGGAGCGCCGAACGTCATAACCAACGGTCTTGATCCGGAGACAGCCAAGCTCTGGAGCGCTGAGGCGGACAGCGGGCGATTCGTTGTCGGCCTGCTCGGGACGTTCAATGATCAGCTGCCGGTCGAGCCTCTGCTGAAATGCCTTGCCGTCGTGCGAGACAGCCGAAAAGAGATGTTTGACCGGGTACGCCTTGTTCAGGTCGGCCGGGTGGATCAGAAGTGGATGTCCGCGTGGCTGGCAAAATACGGTCTCGCGGATCGTTGTGAAATGCACGGCCTTCAGTCGAGAGAAAAGACAGTGGAGCTGCTCAACGGGTCGTCGCTCTTCTATCTCGGAGTTCAGCCGGGCTGGGGAGACCGGATTACGACAGCTCGGGTCTACGATCTGCTGGCATCGGGCCGACCGATACTTGCGTACGCGCAGCGCAATAGCGAACTCACCTTACTGCTTGAGAACAAGACAAACTGCCGGACATTCGCAGATGACACGATCAGCGAGGCAACAGAGTTTGTCGCGTCGCTTGTCACCAGACATTCAGGTGAAAAGCAGAGATTCGAACCGATGCCGGAATACGCTCGACCGTACTCGTGGGACAACGTTACAGCACAATTCGCTGAGCTGTTCGACAAGCTGGTGTGAACGCGATGGAACTATCGGCAATTATCATCGCGTACAATGGGGAGCGTTTCCTGCCGGATTGCGTCTCATCGCTGGAGCAGGATCTCACCGGAATTGATCATGAAATCATNGTCGTTGATAANGGCTCCACCGATAACGGCATNNNCCTGATCGAAGGANCGCCCANTATCACCATCATTCGCAACAGTTCGAATCTCGGGTTTGCCCGAGCGGTTAATACGGGAATCGACCGATCAAGAGGGAAGTTCCTTTATGTCCTGAATCAGGACCTTCGGTTCCGTTCCGGTTCGACGCGGGCGCTGTTGGATCGTCTCAAGGCCGAAGAAGTCCTTGGCATGATCGGTCCAAAGTTTGTAAGCTTTGACGGCACTACCCAGCGCAGTGCACGGTCTCTGCCGCGATTTCGCCACGTGATATATGACGCCTTACTTCTTTCAAGACTCTTTCCGAAACACCGCGAATTCTCCTCGTGGCGAATGGGATGGTTTGATCACGAATCGGAGATGTATGTCGAACAACCGCTGGGTTCAGCGATGATGATTCCGCGTTCTGTGGTAGAGAAAATTGGCGTGCTGGATGAGCGATTTCCCATTTATTTCAACGACGTCGACATTTGTCGCCGGATGCGGGCTGCAGGTCTGCGAGCGCTGTACTTTCCTACGGCGGTTGTGGAGCACTTTCTTGGCGGTTCGACGCAGCTCCGGGCCGCTGCTATGCGAATCGAATCCCACCGGTCGATGTATCGGTATCTTGCCAAGTACTCTCATTGGTATGAACTCCCGGTTCTCTGGATTTGCGGAGCTTTGCTGCTGCTCGGACTAATCCCTTCTCTCATGCTGGTGTGGCTTCGCAGACAGTCTACTTGAGCAAGAGCATTTTCCTCGTCTCGGACTGCGTCCCTGCCGTGAGTCGATAGAAATAGACGCCGGCCGCGACCGATTCCCCTCGGGCATTCGTGCCCAACCATGCAACCTGATGGACGCCCGACGACAGCGGCCCATCGACCAGCGTTGTCACGCGACGTCCGAGCAAGTCAAAGACCTCAAGAGTTGTCCGACCGGATTTTGGCAATGAGAACACAATCTGGGTTGCAGGGTTGAACGGATTCGGGTAATTCTGGGCCAGGGAAAACACCAGCGGGCGGGAGCGGTCCGATTCGTCGACATCGGTTACGATCGAGGGATAATACCGCGTCTGCGCGATAGTGCATCCTGACTTGATCACCGAAATGCAGACCGAGAGATCGAAATGGTTACCAAGAACGAGCTGAGCTCTGCCGTATTGATCGGTGCGCTGCTCGGCTATCACACCGTTCGAATCCGAGATGAGCACGCGAGCATCGGCCGACGCACGGCCGTCGGTAAGTACGGTGATGCAGAGCGTGTCGGCGACTCGAAACGCCTGTACAATCTGTTTCCCGGGTACCGATGCATACACGAGCGTGGTCGGATCGCCGAAGTAGTTTTGCCCGAGAACCAGGTCACGATAGTACGGGTATTTGGCTTTGCAGCCGTACAGCGCCTGAACTGCCGGGCGGTCCGGATGAGCGAACAAGCTATCGAAAAATGTCCTCTGCAGGATGTAACTGGTGCCGATCCATCCCCACCGGGAATATGCGACCAGACCTACTGCGCCGTCCCGCTCGCCGATCAGCTCCTGAGCCATATTCCGTGTTGCCCAGTTGAACGGCGGGCTGCTCTTGTCGAATGCACCGTTATCACAGCCGAGCGAGTAATAGAAGGCAGGGCGGTCGGCGGCCTGGAGCGCCTGGAATGAGTTGCTTTCCCCTGACGGTGCGTTTGTCCAAAGCATAGCTCGCACGGCGGCGTTATAGCCCGAAGTCTTTACGGCGAAGCCGTCGTCACGACCGTGTGCTATGACATTGAATATCCCGTACCCCTTAGACAGTACTGCGCCCAAATCACGCGGCGCCGGATTGGACGGATCGAGATCGTCGCCCCGCACGGCTTCGACGCCGCTAACCGTATCGATTGCCATGGAAATCGGGAAAGCCCGGGCAATGTAGTCGTGCTGGGTGATGGGCGAATAGTCCCGCATCTGATCCGAGGAGAAGAAGAACGCTCGATCCAGGTACGAGGGATCGCCGTTACCGGGATCGGTCTCGTATCGAATGAGCTTCTGCACATAGTTGGCGACTTCAGCCGGCGTGTTGACGGGAAGCCGGCCGACCAGAAGTTCCGGTGTAAGGTCGGGAGCGTCATCGGTCTTCTCTCCCCAGACCGAATCATTGTCACGGTTCCAATTGCCGGTAAGTTCGGCGAAATAGAGGTCCGACACCTGCAGAAGTGATGGGTCCACCGGCTCGTCGGAATCACCGCTGTAAGCGTAGCGAATCGGCACAATCGTCTCGTCGCCGCCGAGCAGCACATATTTCCCACCCATCGAATGGAAGTCTTTTAGATATTCGCGGATCTTCTCGGCATCGTCTTTGCCGCTGTACCGGGCGGTGATGTCTTCAACCAGCGAGACCGAAGTGCGATATCCCGTTTGCATCTTGTATTCGGCCAGCGGGCGAAATGATTCCGCCAGTTCCGATGAGGTGATGATCACATAGTCGGCGTTCGAGGCCGGAGAGCGATATTCATCGTCCCGGGCGGCAACGCCCGTTGCTGAGAATGTCCCGGGCGGAGTGCAGACGCGATCCGGTGCGATGACCTGTTGATTCATCACCATGGTCAGCGAGTCACAGAAGAACAGTTTGCCGGACGAATCAATCGTGACCGGGAAGACGAGAAAGCGTGCGTATTTCCGGTCACCGACAATCATTTCACCAATCAGATCAATCGTCTTTGAACCGAGCCGCTGATTCTGCATGAGAGCAGGGAGATTATCGTAGCAATTGTCGAGTGATGTTGGTGAGTCAAACACGCTGATTTCAGCAGGTAGTTGCCCGACCGGCTCGCAATATTGCCCGTCAACTTTCATTTCAGACGCGGTCTCTTGCGGCAACAGCTCTATCGCGACTTCTCTGGCCGGCAGCGATAGCGATGCGCTCACCTGAATCTGCGGCCAATCACTGAATCGTATGTGATTCGGTGTCGAAATATCCAAACCGTCCCGCTTGTCAAGTCTCATAGTTGCAGCGCTGATAACGGAATACGCCGTTATCCACAGCCCTAGCATGCCCCATATCCATCGCATTTTCGCTTCCTACCCTCTGTTTCCTGTTGAACCACATCATGGGGGCGCAAGGGAAGTGCCCGGGGAAAGGAGGATCGGCGTGCCGGTAATCGTGGACAGGATAACGGGATAGATCGTGGGCGTCGGGTTTCGGCGATGCCCGGCCGCCACAAATGCGGGATTCACCCATCAATTTCAGTTCGTCTGCTGTCGGATGAAAAAAAGTCAACAAAAAAACGACGCTGGTTAGTTCAAATGTGGGCCAATGTTACGAGGATCATCGCTTTTCATGGTCTCATTACTCTTTGACCGATACGAGGTTATCGGCGGCATTTTTCTCGATCACGAGAAAAAAATGACTTGACTCCAGTGGGGAAAAAGTGATAATTGGTCATAAAAATGGGTAGTAGTGGTTCTGTGTGGGAATTTTGACTGGGTTCTGCGGACAATATCGAACAACGCTTGATGAGAAGGGGCGATTCGCTCTGCCGGTCAAGTTGCGCTCGGTCAAGGGTCCCGAACAGGAATCGCTCCTTGAAGGCAACATAGTCTTGACGAAGGGACTAGAGGGGTGTTTGAGTCTCTACCCGGAGTCGGAGTGGGCCGAAATACAAAACCGCCTTGCCTCACTAAGCTTCACGCAGAAGGATTATCGCTANTTCAGTCGTCGTTTCTATTCGGCGGCGAGTGTGGTAATGCCTGACAAGAACGGACGAATNCTGATACCGTCGCACCTTATCAGTGAAGCCGGCCTCAAGAAGGACCTGTTGGTGATTGGGGTCAACCGGTGGGTGGAAATCTGGCACCCCGAGCGGTACCAGTATTACCTGGAGCAATACACCCGTAGTTACGAGGAAGTGGCCGAAAGACTGTTCTCGGGTGATGACCGCGAGCGGACCTGATTTCGCTCACACGCCGGTGATGCCGGCGGAGGTGGTCTCACACCTGATAACAGACCGAGAGGGAGCTTACCTTGATTTGACTGCGGGGCGGGGCGGACATCTCAGGGCGTTGGCCGGGCAATTGGGCGCGGGCGCGCGGCTCTACGGGATTGATCGGGATCCGATTGCGGTAGCAGAGACAACTCAGATACTTCAGTCATTCGTTCAGTTCAGGAAAATAATACAAGCCCCGTTTGCGGAACTTGATCATGTCGCGGGACAGTTCGACGACAGCGCTTTCAACGGCATTCTTCTCGACCTCGGCGTCTCATCGCCGCAGATCGACAATGCCCTCAGAGGATTCTCCTTCCAGTCGGATGGCCCACTCGACATGCGATTTGACCCGGATTCCGGCGTCACCGCAGCGGAGTTAATCGATACACTTGATCAGAAGCAATTAGCGGAGATCATCCGCTCGTACGGAGAGGAAAGGGAAGCGGCCAGGATGGCGAGGGCTATCGTCATGGAAAGACAGCGGCAGAAGATTGCGACAACGTCTCATCTGGCTGCCGTCATCCGCGCCGTCACCCCGAAACCCCAGCAGACCAAAACGCTCGCCCGGGTCTTTCAGGCGTTCCGCATCGCCGTCAACCGGGAGCTCGAGCAGCTCGAAAAGGTTCTCCCGCTTGGATTTCAATTGCTCAAGAGCGGCGGGAGAATGGCCGTGATCTCGTATCACTCGCTCGAGGACCGGATTGTGAAGTGGACCTTCCAGTCGTGGTTCAGACCGCGCTGCACCTGTCCGCCGGGATTGCCGGTCTGCGTGTGCGGAGTGAAGGCGATTGCAGTGGCGGTGACGCGCAAGCCGGTGTCACCGGGTGAGGCGGAAATCGCCCGCAATCCGCGGGCCCGTTCGGCGCGGCTCAGGGTGGTGGAGAAACTGTAAATGGCCACGTCGCTTCGAAAATTCAAAGAAACGGTCGAAATGCGAGCCGGCTTCTTCCATCGGGTCAGAACGCATCGGCACTTCTCCACCGGATTGGTACTTGCGGTGTTTGTAATCGTGGCCTGCATTCATGTCTGGCAGCGGGTTCACGTGATCCGGCTCTCCCAGCAGGTGGGGGCGTTAAGGGAAGAGAATCGGAATCTGATCGATGCTACCAAGAAAGTCCGTTCGGAAGTAGCCGCCCTCTCCATGGGCTCACGGGTCGAAAGCTATGCCGCTGATTCCCTGGGATTGTTGCCGGTAACCGCCGAACGTCTCGTGATCAT
This sequence comes from candidate division GN15 bacterium, assembly GCA_003105265.1. GTDB lineage: Bacteria > Zixibacteria > MSB-5A5 > GN15 > FEB-12 > FEB-12. The sequence continues at coordinate 67,692 of PQAP01000011.1, forward strand.
CGATCGCGACCAGCCCACGAAGGAAGTCAAGGCGGATGAACTGGGTACCGTACTTTCCTCCATCAAGCGGGTGTCCGACCATTTGCCGGTGCTGAGCGAGGCACAGGCCGAGCCCGCCGAGTTCCAGCCGATCAGGTTCGATTCCCTTGCGGAACCGGAGGCGGAGCCATGACCCGTACGCGTCAGGAGCGTATCCGGCTCGGCGTCATATTCATCCTCGTGATCCTGTTTTTTGCGGCGGCGGTGGCGCGTCTGATCCACTTGCAGGTTTACGAGCACGACCGGTACAGCTCGATAGTCGAGAAGCAGTCGAGCGGCCGGGTATCGATCCCGGCCGAGCGCGGACTGATTTACGATCGCAACGGTCGACTCGTGGCCAAGAATGTCATCGGATCATCGCTGTACGCCTACCCATCGGACGACGCCCAATTGCGCGCGGCAGGCGCGTTTCTCGACAAGTATCTGCATTTGACTCCCGGCGAAGCGATCACCAAATACAAGCTCGATGTCGACCGGTTCCGCTGGATCAAGCGGCGGCTGAACGATGCCGAGGCAAAGCAACTGGAAAAGATGACCGTGCCCGGCCTTTATCTGCGGTATGAGAGCCAGAGGGAATATCCGTTCGGCACGGTGGGCAAGCAGATTCTCGGATTCACCGATATCGACAACATCGGGCAGTCCGGATTCGAGTTGTATTATGATTCGCTTCTCACCGGCAAGAACGGATTTGCCGACATCCGTCGCGACGGACTGAATAAAACCTATCGCATAAAAGAAGAAGCGCTGGTCAAACCGTTGGCGGGGAATTCGCTGGTGTTGACGGTCGACTGGCGAATGCAGGATATCGTCGAAGAGGAATTGCGCAAGGCGGTCGACACGTTCGGCGCGCAGCGCGGCATGGCCGTCTTCGTCGACTGTAACACCGGCGATATCGTCTCGATCGCGCACTACGATCCGTCCGACGAGGATCGGGAGAAACCGACCAAGCTGCGCGCGCTCAATGATCAGTTCGAGCCGGGTTCGGTGTTCAAAGTGTTTACCGCCGCGGGCGTGTTTGACGCCGGTATTGTGGATTTCAACCGCCGGATGGATTGTGAGAACGGGGCGTGGCGGCTCAAAGGTCACACGCTGCATGATGACAAAAAGCACGGGATGCTGACATTCCGCGAGATTATCGAATTGTCCAGCAATATCGGCATCGCCAAGTGGGCGATTGAAGTCGACGGCGACGACATGTTCAAGGTCTACAAGCGGTTCGGCTTCGGCAAGCGGCTTCGCTGCGGCCTCCCTGGGGAAGCATCGGGTCGCCTCGTTCCTCCGGGCAAATGGTCGGACTACAACATTGCGGCCGCTGCGATGGGACACTCGATTGCCGTCACCCCCCTGCAGCTGGCCTCCGCTATGGCGGCCGTGGCCAACGGCGGTGATCTGCTTCGGCCGCACGTTATTCTGGGGCATGTCGATGCGGAAGGGCGCGTTCGCCGCGATATCGACCGTCCGGTAATCAACCGCGTGGTTCAGAACGCTTCGCTGGATTCGCTGAAAGCGTTTCTGCGGGGCGTGGTCGAACGCGGCACCGCCAAGGTGGTTAATTCAGAGGTAGTGTCGATCGCCGGCAAGACCGGTACGGCGCAGCTTCCGGATACCGTGAACAAAGTGTATTTCCAGAACAAGTTTGTGGCCACCTTCGCCGGGTTCTTCCCGGCGGAAAATCCGACGATCGCCGGTGCGGTGATCTTGATCGACCCGCAACCAATTCATTACGGCGGACTTACGTCAGGCCCTGCGTTTCGCCGAATCGCCGAGCGATACGCACTGGTGAACGCCGGTTTGCTTTCATTTCCGGAAAAGAGTTTCGACGAAAAGGACCGGCCGACCGACAGCACCACGACCGCGCCCAATCTGGTCGGTGCCAGTCAGGAGTTTGCTCAGGAGTTAGCCGAAGAGCGGGGGGTTGCGCTGCGCACCACCGCCGCCGAGGGGACGGTAGTGTGGCAATATCCCCCGCCCGGCAGAATGGTGTACAAAGGTGATGAGATGCTGGTGGCGGTATCACAGCCGGGTGATTCCGTCATGCGGATGCCGGACATGACCGGTCTCGGTCTGCGGAAGGCATCGGCATTTCTGAACTTTGCACACGTACGTTACGCCGTAAAAGGAACCGGACGAGTGGTCAGTCAGTCGATCAAGCCCGGTGACAGCCTGGCCAATGATTCCACCTGTCTGGTCGAGTGCGAACAACCGTTATGAGGAGAGTGTGAAGCTATCCGAATTGATACATGATCTCGAAGGGGCAATCTTAATCGGCGACGGCAGTCTGGAGATCGAAAATCTCGAGTACGATTCCCGCCAGATTCGCGCCCGCTCGCTGTTTTTTGCGATAAAGGGATACACGATCGACGGCTATGATTTTGTCGGCGAGGCGGTTGCACGCGGCGCAGTGGCGGTGCTCGGAGAACGCGACAGCGCTCCCGAAGCGAAAGCGCACATCCAGGTACCGAACGCCCGGCAGGCGATGTCGGAAATTGCAGCGCGGTTCTACGGCTATCCGGGGCTTCGCCTCAAAGTCTGCGGCGTAACCGGCACCAACGGCAAGACAACCACCTGCAATCTGATCAAGAGGATTCTCGAGGCGCGCGGCAAGAAAGTCGGACTGGTTACATCGCTGCTCTATGACACCGGGCAGGAGAAATTCAAGGCGGAGCGCACCACGCCGGAATCACTGGACATGCAGCGGCTGTTGTTCTTGATGCGCGCGAATCATTGTGTCAATGCGGTCGTGGAAGTTTCTTCGCACGCTCTCATGCTCAACCGGGTCGACAACATCAATTTCCGGGTGGCCGTCTACACGAATCTGACACGAGACCATCTCGATTTTCACGGCACGATGGAGGCCTACTTCAAGGCCAAGGCGAAGCTGCTGGACAAGCTCGACGGTCCCATGAGCTATGCGGTGATCAATCTCGATGTGCCGGAATTCCATCAGTTGTTCGGCAATATGAGCGGGCAGTTCCTGGCGTATTCGTTGCAGAACCGCCAGGCCGACATCTATTGCGGCGACTATGACATCAAGCCGGACCGCACGATTTTCGATCTGGTCACTCCGATGGGAACCCGGACAATTTCCCTGAAGCTGCCGGGCCGCTTCAACCTGATGAATGCGCTTGCGGCCGCAGCGGGTGGGCTGGCCAGCGGCTGCGATATTGACACGGTCGTACTGGGCCTGGAGGCGGCGGAGCCGATTCCCGGTCGGTTCAACTATGTCGATCAGGGGCAGTCGTTCGCAGTCTATGTCGATTTTGCGCATACCCCCGACGCCATCGAGCGATTGTGCGAATCGGCGCGCCCGTTGGTCAAGGGCCGACTACTGTTGTTATTCGGCTGCGGCGGTGACCGCGACAAGGGCAAGCGCCCGTTGATGGGGAAGATGGCTACGACCAAAGCCGATTTTGTCATGGTAACATCGGACAATCCGCGCAGTGAAGAACCGCAGGCCATTATCGATGATATCAAGCCGGGTCTGACCGGCGACCAATATGAAATCCGGCTTGATCGCCGGGAGGCGATTGCGGCGATCATGGCGATGGCGCAGCCCGGCGATGCGGTGCTGTTGGCCGGCAAAGGCGCGGAAGACTATCAGGAAATCAAGGGAGTGCGGCATCCGTTCGATGACGCCTCCGAGGCACGGGCGGCGCTGAAGAAACTCGGGTTCGCGGCGGTCGCGCAAGAGGAGCATTGATCACGTTGCGTTTTGAACAGGCGGCACACATGTCCGGCGGATCACTCATGACGCCGGATAAATCCGGGACAGTGTTTTCCGGTGTGTCGATTGACAGCCGCACGGTGAAGAAAGGGGAACTGTTCATCGCGCTGCGCGGTCAGCGCTCCGACGGCCATGCCTACCTGGAGAAAGCGATTGCCGCGGGTGCATCGGGCGTGATTGTGGAAACCGACTATCTTTCCCGTCACGCAGCTGTCATCAAAGTTCACGACAGCCACGAAGCGATGATAAATCTCGCCGCTCGCTATCGCGAAATGACGACGGCCGAATATGTCGGCATCACCGGCTCCAACGGCAAGACCACGACGAAGGAAATGGCGCACACGCTGTTGAGCGCGGTGGCGACCGATATTTATCGTTCGGCCGGGAATCTCAACAACCTGTACGGCCTGCCGCTGGCGTTGTTTGCCATGCCGCAATCGACGCGGGTGGCGATTATGGAAATGGGAATTTCCACTCCCGGGGAGATGACGCAGCTGGCGTCGATTGTCCGTCCGGACCTTGCGGTAATTACCTCGGTAGCCGCAACACACCTGGAATTCCTCGGCTCAATCGAAGGCGTGGCGAAAGCCAAACTCGAACTGGTGACCAACGCATCCGCAACCGTTCCCGTGATTATCAACGCCGATGACCCGGTGCTGGTGGCGGAGACGAAGAAGCACCGCTCGAAGTACATCAGCTTTGGGTTGGATGAGCCGGCTGATTTCAAACCGAGCAAAATTTCTACCGATGATTCCGGTGCGTCGATAGTTGAGATTGAACGGCACACCTTCATTCTGCCGCTATTCGGACGTCACCAGGTCTACAACCTTGTCGCGGCGTACGCCACAGCACGCACGCTCGGTTACTCGTTTGACAAGATTGACACCCGGACAATTGCTTTCACGACTGCCCCGATGCGCGGGCAGCGCGTCACGAAGAGTGGAGTGACGTTTATTGTGGACTGTTACAACGCCAATCCGGAATCGGTGCGATTGGGACTGCTATCACTTGATGCAATACCGTTTTCCGGTCGGCGTGTGCTGGTTCTCGGAGATATGCTCGAATTGGGGGAAAGTTCAGAGAAATATCATCGGGAGTTGGGCCGTTTCCTGGCGGAGCATCGGGCGGATGTCATTGTGTTGGTCGGTCCGCTTACCAGGTTTGCGCATGACGCGGCGCTGCATGCCGGCGTCTCGGCCAGAACGCTACTCCATTACACTGATGCCGCTGCATGCGCGGAGGATATTCGCGGCATAGTCAGGACAGGTGACCTTGTCTATTTGAAGGGTTCACGTGGAATCGGGCTGGAGCGGGTGTTCGATGCTTTCGCCGAGAAGGGTGAGATGAGCTGATGCTGTACCACCTGCTGGTTCCGCTCACCAAATACATCTCAGGACTAAACCTGTTCCGGTATATCACGTTCCGGACAGCCGGCGCCACCGTGACGGCAATCGTGATCTGCCTGGTCCTCGGCCCGATGTTCATCCGATGGCTCAAACGGATGCAGTTCAAGGAGAACATTCGCGAGGAGGGTCCGGCCAGTCACAAGGCCAAGGCCGGGACGCCGACGATGGGCGGGATTATCATTCTCGCCGGCATCATTGTTCCGACTCTGCTCTGGGCCAACCTGAGCAACTTCTACATTCTCATGGCACTGGGTGCGACCGCCTGGCTGGGGGCGCTCGGATACTATGATGATTATCTGAAGGCCGCCAAAGGCCAGCGGAAAGGGTTGGTCGCGCGAAAGAAGTTTATTGGACAGGCGATTCTCGGAGTGCTGCTGGGACTGGCGCTATTGTATCTCGCTCCGGATCAGCGGTACGACGGTACCACCAGCATTCCGTTCTTCAAGAATTACATTCTGAATATCGGCATCTTCTATATCCCGTGGGTGGTGCTGGTCCTGACCAGCAGTTCGAACGCAGTGAACCTGACTGACGGACTGGATGGACTGGCGATCGGTCTGATCGGCATCTGCTTTGTGGCGTTCACCGGGATTGTCTATGTGACCGGTCGACTCGATTACTCGACATATTTGCAGATTGAATACCTGCCCGGTACCGGTGAACTGACGATCTTCTGCGGCGCGGTACTCGGCTCGGCACTTGGGTTTCTCTGGTTCAATTCACACCCGGCCGAGGTATTCATGGGGGATACGGGCTCCCTCGCACTCGGCGGAGCGCTCGGGGCGATCGCCCTCATGATCAAGAAAGAATTGCTGCTGATCATTGTCGGCGGCGTGTTCGTGATAACGGCGCTCTCGGTGATAATCCAGGTGCTGTCGTATCGCTACCGCGGCGGAAAGCGCGTGTTCAAAATGGCGCCGCTGCATCATCACTTTGAACTGTCCGGATGGTCTGAATCGAAAGTTGTGGTCAGGTTCTGGATAGTCGGCATACTCTGTGCGCTGTTAACCCTGGCCACGTTGAAAATACGATGACGAGAGAGCAGAAAATAAGAGGACGACGAGTCGGAATACTCGGTATGGCGCGCTCGGGTGTGGCAGCAGCTATTCTGGCCAGGCAGGAAGGCGGGCAGGCGTTCGTTTCGGACGCCGCCGAAGCGGGGCGTCTGACTGAGCAGATCAGGCGCCTCGAAAAAGCGGGGATTCCGTTTGAAACGGGCGCACACACCGACAAACTCCTGATGTGCGACTATCTCATAGTCTCACCCGGCGTCAAACTCCAAATAGATATCCTGGTGCAGGCGCGACAGGCAGGTATTCCGATCTTCTCGGAACTGGAATTCGCGTCGTGGTTCTGCAAAGGGAAGATTGCCGCCATCACCGGCACCAACGGCAAGACCACAACCACTGCCCTCACCGGCGAACTGTTCAAAGCGGCGGGCGTGCCGTATCGCGTCTGCGGCAATATCGGCCTCGCGTTCACCGAAGTGGTGACCGAAATCCCGTCCGACGGCGTGGCGATAGTCGAAGTCTCCAGTTTCCAGCTCGAGGCCATCGCCGATTTCCGGCCGCATGTGGCCGTAATTCTGAATATCACTCCCGATCACATCGACCGCCATGGTTCGATGGAGGCATATCGCGAGGCCAAATTCCGGATTGCCGAGAACCAGTCCGCAACCGATTTCCTGATTCTCAACAACGAGGACCCGGAACTTTCGAAGGCGCGAGTCAAAACCGAAGCGCGGCTGCTGTGGTTCTCGACGCGAGACAACGATCCGTCCGCGGCGACGTTCATTCGCTCCGGTTCTCTCTGGGCCCGGCACAACGGCCGCGAGCAGGCGATCATCAAGGGCTCCGAAATCGGCATCCTCGGACCGCATAATTTGCAGAACGCAGCAGCGGCGGTGGCGATCGGCACAGTGCTGAACCTGCCCGCAGAGGCAATGGCGAAAGCGCTTCGGCAGTTCCCGGGAGTCGAACACCGACTCGAGAAGGCGGGCACGGTGGCGGGTGTCAACTTCATTAATGATTCGAAGGCAACCAATGTCGATTCGGTCTGCGTGGCATTGCGCTCGATGACCTCGCCAACCTACCTGATTCTCGGCGGACGGGACAAGGGGGCGCCGTACGCCCCGATTATTGAGGCCGGGCGGAAAGTGATCAAAGGACTGATTGTGATCGGAGAATCGCGCGAAAAGATCTTCCGGGAGCTGGGTCAGTCATTCCCGACAATTTCCGCAGAGACTCTGGAAGAAGCGGTGGCACGCGGATTTGAGATGGCGCATCCGGGTGAGACGGTGCTGTTGTCGCCGGGCTGCGCGAGTTTTGACATGTTCGACAATTTTGAACATCGCGGCCGCGTTTTCAAACAAGCGGTCGCATCGCTAAAGAATGGGAAGAGCAAGGGTGAAACGGTTACGCGCTAGAGTCAAACAGCGGTTCGACGAAGGGCTCCTCTTTTCGTACCTGGCGCTGCTGGCGTTTGGGCTGGTAATGGTCTATTCGACATCATCGATTATGGCCGCCGGGCGGTTCGGTTCGCACCTCTACTTCATCCGCAATCAGGCGATGTGGGCGGTCATTTCGCTCATTGCGATGTATGTCATTTACAAGCTTGATCTCCGCAAGCTGGCGGCGCTTTCGGTACCGGCGCTGTTTGTCACCCTGATCATGCTCCTCGTGGTCTTTGCCATGCCGGCGCGCAATGGATCGCACCGCTGGCTGATACTCGGGCCGGTCAGCATTCAGCCGTCGGAATTGTTCAAATTGATTACGATTTATTATCTGGCGTTTTCACTTTCGAATCCGAAGCGTGACCTGACCGACATCAAACAGCTTTTGATACCGTATGCACCGCTGATCGGGACCGGATTGGGATTGATCATTCTTGAACCGAACCTCGGCATGGTAATCCTCATCACGCTCACGGTACTCGGCATGTTTTTCCTCGCGGGCATGCGGTTGAAACATATTGTCACGGCCGCGGCGCCTCTTATCGGGGTGGCGAGTATCGTCGTATTCGCATTCGGTTACAAACGGGATCGCATTTTGAGCCATATCGACGCGATCATCGATCCGTTGCAGGGCAGCTATCATGTCAAGCAGTCGGCGCTCACGCTCGGCTCCGGCGGATGGCTGGGCACCGGGCTGGGGGAGGGACGCCAGAAGCTGTTCTTTCTGCCGTATCCGCACACGGATTTTGTTTTCAGCGCGACCGGCGAAGAAATTGGTCTTATCGGCCTCTGCGTGATACTGGCGCTCTTCTTCTTCATCCTGTATCGCGGGATCAAAATCGCGTCGTCGCAACCGGATAAGTTCGGATTCCTGCTGGCGTTCGGCATCACCTGGACGCTGTTCATCAATATCGCCGTCAATATCGGTGTGGTCACAGTCATCCTGCCGGTGACCGGCCTGCCGCTGCCGCTTCTCTCTTACGGCGGCTCATCACTCCTGGTTTCCAGTGTCGCAATCGGCATCCTGCTTAACCTGTCCAAACGGACGGTGACGCCGTGAGCACCTCTTTCGAAAAGACTGTTCGCATCGTCTTCGCCGGTGGCGGCACGGGAGGACATCTCTATCCGGCGATCGCCATCGCCGACCGTCTCACCGAAATGCTTGGCGAGCGGACGAAGGCAGAGATCCGGTTTGTCGGCACCAAGAGAGGGCTGGAGTACAGAATCAAGGATTCGCTGAAATACCCTCTACACTTAATCAATGTTCGGGGAATAGCCCGTCGGCTCAGCTGGCAGAACCTGCTCGTGCCTTTCAATGTAATCGGCTCGCTCTGGAAGGCGAAAGCGCTCCTCAGACAGTTTTCTCCACATCTGGTGGTCGGCACGGGCGGATATGTCTCATGGCCGGTGCTGCGGGCCGCCTCGGGACGCGGCATTCCGACCGCGATCCAGGAGCAAAATTCGTTTCCCGGGATCACCACACGACAGCTTGCGCCTCGTGTCAATCGCGTTTACCTCGGCTTTGCCGGGGCACAGGAATATTTCAAGACTTCCGGTCGGGTGCTGGTGACCGGCAATCCGGTGCGACCGAACATTGCCGGCGGCAATCGGCAGGAAGCGCTCAGTCAATTCAAACTGGATCCAAATAAAAAAACGATCCTCGTACTCGGCGGCAGCCAGGGAGCACGCGCGATCAACCAGGCCGTGCTGCACGGATTGCGGCACGGGCTGCTGCCGGAGGGTTGTCAGTTACTGTGGCAGACAGGAAAGAGGGATTACACGGAAGTGACCGCGCAGGCGGGTGACAAGGCCTCTGGGCACTCCCTCTTTCCGTACGAAAACCGGATGGAGTTGGTGTACGCGGCGGCCGATCTGGCGATCGCCCGCGCCGGGGCTATCACTCTCGCCGAGCTCGAAGCGTGTGCGGTACCGTCGGTGCTGGTGCCGTACCCGTATGCGGCCGGTGATCATCAGCGCAGGAACGCCGAGGAAACCGTGCGGCAGGGATTCGCAAGCGTGATCGATGAATCAGACGCATCGATTCCGGAAATCCTCAAGCTGGCGGCTGGTGAGTTATTGTCGGGTCGAGCGGAGCAAAGGAGACAGACCATACTGGCCGCGACCAAAGGGAAGAAGCCGGCGGTTGACGTTATCGCCGGAGATTTGATTGAATTAATGAACGCAGCATAAGGACAGGCGGCGGAGGAGAGATTGAAAGTTGATACCTTTTTCGGCACATCGGTACAGGGCTTTCGGAGGAGCGCACTGATGTTTGGACGATTTAGAAAACTGCATTTTGTCGGTATCGGCGGCGCCGGCATGTCCGGCATCGCGGAAATACTTCACAATCTCGGTTTCGAAGTTACCGGTTCCGACAGCACTCCGAGTGAAATCACGGAATACCTGGCCTCGACGGGGATTCGCATTCAGGGCGCGCACGTGGCCGAGAACGTCGCCCAGAGCGATGTGGTAGTCATATCCTCGGCGATCAGTGACACCAATCCCGAAGTGGCCGAAGCGCGGCGTCGCGGCATTCCAGTAATCAAGCGAGCGGAGATGCTCGGTGAAATCATGCGACTGAAATTTTCGATCGGTGTGGCGGGCACGCACGGCAAGACGACGACGACCTCGATGATCGGCAAGATCCTCCGCCAGGCCAACCTGAATCCGACTCTCATTGTCGGAGGTGTGGTAGCCGAACTCGGCACCGGCGCTGCGCTCGGCAGCGGCGACTATTTGGTGGCCGAAGCCGACGAGTACGATAAATCGTTTCTCGCCATGTTCCCCAGCATGTCGGTGGTACTGAATGTCGAGCCGGATCATCTGGAATGCTACAACGGCATGGAAGATTTGCTCAATTCATTCCTGGCGTATATCAATCGGGTGCCGTTCTACGGGTCCGCGATCATTTCGGCTGAGGACCCGAACACCCAGGTTTTCCGTCCGCGTATCAGCCGCCCATACGCGACGTTCGGTTTCTCCAACGACGCCGACTATCGCGCCGTGAATCTGACTATGGAACCGAACCGCTCGGTATTTTCGGTCTATCGCCGTCAACAGTTATTGGGCGAGATCATTTTGCGCGTTCCCGGAAGACATAATGTCGCGAACGCTCTCGCGGCGATTGCGGCGACCTCGGAACTGGATGTCCCTTTTCCGGCGATTGCCGATGCCTTGCGGGATTTCCGCGGAGTTGGTCGACGGTTCGAGTTCATTGCCGAAGTGAACGGCGTGACGATCATTGACGACTATGCGCACCATCCGAGTGAAATCAAGGCGACGCTCGCCGCGGCGCGGGTGGCGTATCCGGGACGGCGGGTCATAGCCGTTTTTCAGCCGCACCTGTTCAGCCGTACAAAGCAGTTTGTGAATGAGTTCGCTCAGACGCTGTCGGCAGCCGACCTGTGCATCCTGACGGACATTTATCCGGCGCGCGAATTGCCGATTCCGGGCGTGACATCGGAACTGATCAAGGCAGCTGCAGAAAAAAGCGGACAGGGAGCGTTTCGCTATGTCGGTGTCAAGGATAATGCGGTAGAGGCCATCGCTGAGACGGCGCACCCCGGCGATGTCGTCATTCTTATCGGCGCCGGCTCTATCACCTATATCAAGCACGTGGTTGCGGAGAAGCTGAGAGGGAAGTAGTCGCGGTGGCAAAAGAGATAAAGATACTTATTGGCGTAGTCGGTCTCAGTCTGGCGGGGCTCGTGCTGCTGGTAAAGTTTACCGATGTCTGCCAGCTTCAGGCGGTGACGCTCAACGGACAGCCGGTATCGCAGTGGGACCGCACGCTGGGATTCAACGCGGGCAGAAATCTCTTTCGCCAGCCACTCGACAGTGTCGCTGAGGCCATGCTGGCTCAGAACGGCATTGTTCACGTAAACATCAAGTATCAACTGCCGAACGGGTTGAGCATTTCCACCAATAATCTCGATCCGGCGTGTTATGTGCTCGACGATTTTTCGGGAATAATATACGGCGTCGACAGGACCGGGCGCACCGTGGCGCTGGATCCGTCGACCATCGACTGGGAGCGGCCGATCATCACCGGTGTTCGAGTGCGGCGGCTCCATGAGTTCTGCTCCGACTCCAGAATCACCGTGCTGGTTCCGCAGATACTCCGCCTGCAGCAGGAATATCCGGATGTCTTTCGGCTGATCGAAGAGATCAATCTGTCGAATCCGGAATACGTGCGGGTATCCATCGCCGGTCTGAAATATGCGCTGAAGTTGCCCGGCGACAGGTTCGCGGAGCGGTTTATCGATTACCGGAAATTCATGAGCCGATTCAAGCCGGCCACCGCGGGAGTTTCCGCCTTTGATCTCACGTATGACGACATGATCATCCGGGTCGGCAGTCTACCGCAGAAGAAGAAAGCGGTGCTGGATACGGCATCGATCAACGACGTTGCCCAGTTCCAGGACGACAGCGCGCCGCCGGTTATGATAGCGCCGGCTGCGGTTAAGCCCGCCGTGGCAGAAACGCCCGCTGTTAAGAAGTCTGCGCCGGTCGTGAAGAAATCCAGCGCCGTGAAGCCGGCTACGAAATCGCTCAAGTCCAAGCCGGCAGCGGTCGGCAAGAAATGGAGTCCGGCCAAGAAGGGCGCTCCGAGTAAAGGCAGCGCGGTGAAGTCACCCGCAAAGAAATCTTCGGGTGGCAAGTCCAAACCGATTGCGAAGAAGAGCAGTAAGAAGACGAGCTGATAAATGTCGGATGAACATATCATAGCCGCACTCGATATCGGTACCACCAAGATTGTGGCGCTGGTCGGCGAGATGGATCAGCAGGGAGACCTGTATGTGATCGGTCACGGCCAGGCGCCGGCCGAAGGACTGCGACGCGGCGTGGTGGTCGACATGGACAAGACCGTGTATTCGATCCAGAAGGCGATCGAGGACGCCCAACTCGTCTCGGGCACGGAGATTGATCGCGTGACGGTCGGCATTGCGGGCGAACATGTTCGGTCGATCAACAGCCACGGCGTGGTGGGAGTGAGCCGCTCGGATAACGAGGTAACGGCGGCCGATGTCGCTAAGGCGCTCGAAGCGGCCCGTGCGGTGGCGATCCCGGTCGATCGGGAGATCATCCACGTCATTCCGCAGGAATATTCGGTCGATGACGAGACCGGTCTCAAAGACCCGATCGGGATGTCGGGCGTCCGCCTCGAGGTCGAGGCCCATCTGGTGACGGCCTCGGTCACAACGGCCAGAAACATTTATCGCTCGCTGGAACGCTGCCGGATCGGCGTNGATCATATCGTGCTCGAAGCGCTGGCGCTGTCACAGGTGCTCCTGAGTGAGGAGGAAATGTCGATCGGCGCGGTGCTGGTCGATATCGGCGGCGATATCACCAGTGTGGCCCTGTTCTCCGACGGCGCNATTCGCAACACCGCGACCATTCCGCTTGGCGGCCGGAATGTCACCAACGACATCGCCATCGGNCTTCGCACTACGCTGGACCAGGCCGAAGAATTGAAGATGATCCACGGCGCAGCGATGGCGTCGATGGTCGATCCCGAGGAAATGGTGAATGTGGCGGGGATCGCGGGGCGGGCATCGCGCGATATCTCGCGAAACGTGCTCGCGTCGATTATCGAGCCGCGCATGGAAGAGATCTTTTCGCTCGTGGGGCGGGAGCTCAAGAAAATGCACCGCGCCGAGTCGGCGGCGGCCGGAATCATACTCACCGGCGGCGGCTGCCTGCTGCCGGGGACGGTGGATCTGGCGGAACAGATGTTCGATATCCCGGTGCGGGTAGGCAGGATCACCGGGTTCTCGCATATCCCGGATGAACAGAACAACGTGAAATTCGCAACTGCGGTCGGTCTGCTGTTCCACGGTTTTGCCCATGAACCGCAGGCGGTGGCCAAGTTCAGCAGCTTGGGCGGCTGGTGGAAGCGAATTGAAAGCTGGATATCAAGCAAATTCTGAGGATAGAAAAATTCATGGAGGAACCAACCATGTCGGAGAACAAGCATCAATTCAACCTCGCGGCCGATTATGTCGGGTACGCTGCGATCAAGGTTGTGGGAGTCGGCGGCGCCGGCGGCAACGCGATCAACCGGATGATCTCGGCCGGACTGCACGGAGTCGACTTCATCGCGATCAACACCGACGCGCAGGTCCTGGATCAGAACTCTGCGGAGAAGAAGATTCAGATCGGCAAGGAGCAGACCAACGGTCTCGGCGCCGGAGCCAATCCGGATGTCGGCAAGCGGGCTGCCGACGAAAGCCGCAACGAGATCATGCGCGAGATCGGAACACCGAATCTTGTATTCATCACCGCCGGAATGGGCGGTGGCACGGGCACGGGAGCGGCGCCGGTGGTGGCGGAACTGGCAAAGATGTCCGGCGCGCTGACGGTGGCAATCGTGACGACGCCATTCAATTTCGAGGGCAACAAGCGGATGACCCGTGCAATCGACGGGCTGGCTGAGCTCAAGTCGAAAGTCGACACGCTCATCACCATCCCGAACGAGCGGCTCATGGAAATAGTCGACAAGAACACGACACTGACGCAGGCGTTCGCGACCGCTGACGACGTACTGCACCAGGCAACCAANGGGATCTCCGACCTCATCACGATTCCCGGACTCATCAACTGNGACTTTGCNGATGTCCGCACGGTGATGCGGGAAATGGGAGACGCGCTCATGGGGACGGGCGCGGGCGAAGGCGAAGACAAGGCAATCGACGCGGCGCGGAAGGCGATCTCGTCGCCGCTTTTNAACAACACGTCGATTCGCGGCGCGCGCGGCGTGCTCATCAATGTAACCGGCGGCGAGGATATGACGCTGTTCGACGTGCATCACGCGACCTCGCTCGTGTACGAAGAAGCCGGCGCGGACGCCAACATCATCTTCGGCGCAGTGATCGACCCGATGATGAACAACCAGATGCGGGTGACAGTGATCGCCACCGGTATCGGCGAGGAAGCCATCCCGGCGAGAGTTGAAGAGAAGAAGCCGGAATTGAAAGAGAAGAAAGTAGCTCAGCCGATATCGCTCTTTTCCGAGGAGACGATGACCGAAGCGCCCCAGCGCACACCGGCGCACCTGGTTGAGATTCCGACTCCTCAGCCGGTTCATGAAACGCCGGATCCGATGCAGACACTGGCAGCCCACGCAGATGACGCCGTCAGCTCGACAGTCAACTACATGCCGGGCGGCTCAGTGCAGCCAATCAGCGCCATCGGACACTCGAGCGGAAACGGCAACGGTAACGGACGGCACCGCGTGCCGATGTTCAGCGAAGAAGACCGCATGATCCCGGCGTTTATCCGACGTCTGGGTGAAGGCAAATAGATTCATGGAGGATGCGACAACGCATGACAAATGTTGATCTCTACCCGGATCAACTCGTTTAGCGCAACTGCATAAACGTATATTTTGGTTCCTCCCAATGCCGCCGGCTTCACTACCCTGCCGGCGGCAATTTTATTGGCCGGTTGAAACGGTCGCTCTGATGCCTTATACTGCGACCGGCCATCCGTCTGCGGGGCCGAATGATTATGCTGCCTGAACTGCCGAACGACAATCCCCCCGAAGTCTACAGGACGCGGTCTGACTGGAAGCTCGTCGCGCCGTTTGCATTCGTGGTTGCCCTGCAGGTGATCGGAACGTTTGTCAACGACAACAACGTGTGGGGTGTGAATCTCTGGTCGATCTTCCCGGTGTGGGCTATCGTCGCAGTTACTGCCGTCTATGTTCTTGTCTCCGTACCATCGGTTTCCCTTCGCCTGTATCAGCACGGTGAACCGGTTGTCGCGTTGATATTCGATATCTCGAAACGATGGCCGAAGGGGGTTAAATGGACTCTGGTCACGCTCCTGTTTGCCGTGCTTGCCTGGCTCCTGAGATCGCGGGCGCTGATCTACGGCGACGGGTTTGTGGTGGTGTCGATTTCCGACCGGCCGTTTGCCAACGCCTTTGTCACCTTACATGACTACTACCGGCCTCTGACAATTCTCATCCAGCAGTCGTCGCAGATGCTTCGATATCTGGGGCTCGATGACAAAGAAACGATCTTTTGGACGATGCGAGTCATCGAGGGCGTAATCGGCTGGCTGGGACTGCTGCGACTGGTTCGTTCTGCGACCGATGAAAGCGTTTCCCGCGCGATCATGTTTCTGACGGCGCTTACCTCCGGCTGTGTTGTGCTCCTGCTCGGCTGGGTGGAGTTATATGTCCTGCCGACGGCGCTGCTTCTGTGGCTACTGGCAAGCGCGGTACGATATGTCAAACACACCGGCAGCTTCTGGCCGATCGGTATTTTCGGCCTACTGGCGATGGCGTCGAGCGCGGTGATAGCGCCGGTGACGATCATGGTCGTACTTCTCTCGCTGAAGCTCCATGGCGATGTCCCGTTGGCCCGATGGATTCCACGGCCGCGAGTCCTACTGTTGCTTGTGGTGCTGTTAGCTATCGGAGCCGGAGTGGCATTCAATCTACTTACTGAAGTCAACTTTGTGGTGCCGCTGGTGGCGACTTCGATAAATCCGTACTGGACACTCTCGCCGCGCCATCTGGCCGACCTGATCAACCTCATGTTGTTCGTGTCGCCGGTGCTGATTGCGTTTCTCGTCATGACGTTTCTAAACCGGGCAGATCGCCGATGGATGAAAGAACCGACAGCGATCCTGATCGGCCTCGCGGGATTCACCTGTATGCTGGTTACGTTCTGGCTTAACCCGGTGCTCGGCGCGCCGTGCGACTGGGACCTCCTGTCGTTTTTCGGGTTTCCGATGACGCTGCTGGCGGGATACGCTCTTTCGAAAATGGTCACCGATGCCCGACAGCGCCGTCTGCTGACGGTTCAGCTGATGCTGGTCGCGGCGATTCTGCTTGTGCCGAACGTGTACGACAAGACGCATCTGGATACGGCGGTGAGGAGAATCGAGCCGCTGGCGTGGAACGACATCCACTATCAGCCGAGCTACTATCAGGCGCACCGGTGTATTTCGTTTGGGTCGCTGCTGCTCCAGAATTGCGGCGAAGATCGCCTCGCCGAAAAGTACTTCCGCCGGAGGATCCAGGCCAAGCCGGACGATGAACTGGGGTGGTACAACCTCGGCGTTCTCTTCTTCAAGCGCCAGCAATACCGGCAGGCCGCGGATTGTTTCGAGCGGGCGGTTGAGCTCAAGCCGAGTTCGGTGGAATACCGCAAATCGCTTCAAGCGGCCTCGGTCGAGGCGATGCACCATCCGGGGCAGTGATAGATGGTTCTCGACTCCGCTCGAACCAGCGGAAAGATTGAGCTCAAGCCGGCGGAGAGATTGAGCTCGAACCATCGGAAAGATTGTGCTCGAGCCAGCGGACAACTTTCCTCCCGCTGTGCCGAGCGCAGTCGAGGTATGTGCATGTCTGGTTCTCGACTCCGCTCGAACCAGCGGAAAGATTGAGCTCGAACCAGCGGAAAGATTGAGCTCAAACCAGCGGAAAGATTGAGCTCGAGCCGGCGGCGGACGGGGACGTCTGTCTCTCACAGCTCTTTGTACCTTGACCTCACACGACACTGCGGGAAGTCGCAACTTTGGGTTTGGTTGGGTTTGCTTTTCAGGAAACTTTGTTGTCCAGCAACGACTTCTTGGGTTCGCTTCGTCAAATATAGGGGCCCCAATTGTCTTGTCGTTTTACCGTCTGAAGACGAATATGGCGCAATCCCGGGCTTTCTTACCAATCCAGACGTGTGCATAGAGGGTGCTCCTTTCACTATAGGGAAAGGGAGAGAAGGTTGATTCAAATTGACAGCAAAACTGCGGCATCAGTGTCAGGTCACACCCGCCTTCGGCGGGCAGGACCTGCCACAGGGGAAGACGTCACCGGACTATGGAGGCAAGCGAAACGAAAAAGACCGCCCACAGGTGTGAGCGGCCGGAATCAGTTAACCGAGTTCGTGATTAAGCCGTCTTTTTGTATTTGACGTTCTTTATCACCTTGCCCGCTTTGAGGCAGCTTGTGCAGACGGTGATCCGTTTCGGCTTGCCGCTGACCAGGGCGTTGACCGACTGAAGGTTCGGCATCCAGCGCCGTGCAGTCACGTTATGGGCATGGGATACGCGGTTTCCGTACACCGGCGTTTTCCCGCAAACTTCGCATACTTTAGCCATCGTTATGTCGTCTCCTAAAAAAACAGACCACAAGTATACATGATCGACGGGGAAAGGCAAGCGAAAACTTGGCATGCCGCGCAGTTGGCACTAGTTGCAGGCAAAAGCTTAACTCGTTGATTCACTCGTACTTATAGCATGGCTTCACTGGCGGTGGCCCGCCGTTCAAATATGAGATGAGAGCCGAAAGGTCGGAGAGATTGATCACACCGCCGGAGCAATTGATGTCTGCCAAACGGATGCTGGGATATGGCACGAAACCGCCACCGGTAAGGTAGCTAACTAGTGCACTCAGATCCGACAAGTCGATCACATCTCCGCTGTTATTTACGTCGCCATGCACAATGGAAAGAACCGCTCTAAATGCATCGACGCGGCCCCAACCGCGATCTGTCTCGGGAGGGTTGACGATGGAATCAATCTCGAGTGCTCGCTGAGCCGATTGTTGAAGAATATCATGAATCTGCAGGCGCGTCAAATTCGAGTCTCGAGAAAGCAACAGTGACACAACGCCTGCGACGAGTGGCGCAGCGGCGGAAGTACCGCCAAAGCAGCACATGTAGTCAGCATCATTAGCTCCCTCGGGACAGTGATAGACTACTGAGTCATCCGGGCCACAGATGTCAAATGCGGAGGGATTGTAGCCGTAGTCGCCCATAACGTCAAGGGTCCACTGTCCTTCGCCTCCGCAGGCATCACCGGTGGGAGCCGCCAAGTCAATCTCAGGGCCTGCTTCGCTCCACCAGTACTTTATGTCAGCGTCATTAATAGCACTTACAGCCAGGCAGGAGTCGTATCGTGCAGGGAAGCGAACATAATGCGGCTCGGGCTCGATGTCCTGGATCTTGTTGCCCGCTGCA
>PQAP01000012.1 GCA_003105265.1 candidate division GN15 bacterium
TGGTGTGCAGCTCAAGGGAAAAGCCGATGATGACAGCCAGCAAGCCGGCGGAGATCAATGTCTCCTTTACCTTCATGGCCGCACCTGCCGTTCCTTTGACTCGCTCCGACCGATCAGAATCGCCGCGGTGGCGAATATGGCTACACCTAGGTGCAGCGCCAGGAATCCCCAGTTGCCGTCGTGCCACGGACGGTACTCAAAGCGGGGAAAGGCGAGTTTTGTCAATCCGACACACACACCCAGCAGCATCACAGATGCCGCCACTTTGTGCCACCATCGCGGAATCATCAGCAGCAGCCGAGCGAACACCGGACGATATTCGCGGAAGAACAGCAGGGTCAGCGGCACGAGAAAAATGGCCGGCACGGTGAAGTAGCGGCTTTCGCGGGCAAAGCCGAAGAAGATTCCGGTGGCGAT
Source organism: candidate division GN15 bacterium (assembly GCA_003105265.1). Lineage (GTDB taxonomy): Bacteria > Zixibacteria > MSB-5A5 > GN15 > FEB-12 > FEB-12. The sequence continues at coordinate 418 of PQAP01000012.1, forward strand.
ATATACAACCGTCGTGTACAAAGCCGCCCGGCTGAAGAATCGCTCCTGATCCTGTCTCGCCGACCAGAGACGTTTCGTGTGCCACAACCCGGTGAGCCAGACGAAGCCGTTGGAGATGAGCAGTGAGAAGATTGTGTCGCGACTCCGCAGTAAACCGTCAAAATTGAACAGCAGATTGATGTCCCGATCGCCGGTGCTGGCGCCGGTCAGGACGAATCTGACTGCGGCGAATGCCGCCAGCACAGTCGCGAGGGTGGCGAGCGGCCTCAACAATGCCCGATTCTCCGCGAGGTAAGCCAGCCAGAACCAGACGGGAACCAGGACCAGGTTGATTTCCCGTGCCAGAATGGTAATCAGCATGCACACAGCGGCCGGCAGATATTTCCTTCGGCCGAGCGTGATGATTGACAGCGGCACGAAGATGTATACCCAGAAATCATCCCAGGTGTGAATCGGCTCGAAGTTGGCGAGAAAGACCGGCACGGCGAGATGGAAAATACCCGAACCGGCCATCGATTCGCGGTGCGTGAAAGCCAGTTGCCGCAGGTACCAATAGAATACAAGGCAACTGATAAAGAACATGGCGAACTGGAAACTAATGAATGCGGTCTTGAAGGTCGCACCGGACACGGAGCTGATGGCGCCGACAAGGTTCGTGGTGAGCGGCCGGACACGAAACGCTTCGAGCGTCTGGTGGTACTGGTAGACTTTGTCCCATTCGGCGGCGCTCAGGTGCATTTTGCTCGGGCTGAACCAGTGGACCGCGATCGTGGCCGCGGTAAGTACCAGCGGCAACAGCACCGCCGATCGCCATTCGGCTGCTGGAATTCGCGGTGGGAGGGAGTTGTGCTCGGCCAACATCGCACTAAAATCCTGCGGGCCCGAGGCCCGGTCAAGGTTTGAGCGCGCTTCGCTGTCGCCTTCGGCTGCCTCACGCTGAGCCAACTCTTTGCAGGCAAGCGAGTTGGATTCCTTGATTTCGGCGCGAAAGTGATGTATAGTATACGACTATGATGAGACGGAGATTTACACCCTATGTTTAGCTTGAAATTCCTCGACGCCCTACGTGATCGTCTGGCTGCCTGGGACAAAACCGCGGCCAAAACCAGGCAGCAGAAATCGCTGCCGAAATTCTTCACGGTATCCGGTGTCGATATCGATGAGCTGTACACCCCGCTCTCAATTAAGGATAGTGATAAGGACTATTACTATTTCGACCGTCTTGGCCTCCCCGGCGAGTATCCGTACACGCGCGGTGTCCATCACACGCTGTATCGCACCAAGCTCTGGACGATGCGCCAGTTTGCCGGAATGGGGACGCCCAAGCAGACCAACGAGCGGTTCAAATACATTCTCGCGCACGGCGGCACCGGGCTGTCCACCGCGTTCGATCTTCCCACGCTGATGGGTTACGATTCCGATCATCCGCGCTCACTCGGCGAGGTCGGCAAGTGCGGCGTGGCGGTTGACACGCTGGCCGACATGGAGATCATTTTCGGTGATATCGATCTGGGGAAAGTCTCGACCTCGATGACCATCAACTCCCCGGCCTCGATACTGCTGGCCATGTATCTTGCGGTCGCGGAAAAGCAGGGAGTGCCGTTTACGCAGGTGCGCGGAACTTTGCAGAATGACATCCTGAAAGAATACATCGCGCAGAAAGAATTCATCTTCCCGCCGCGGCCATCGATTCGCCTGATCACCGATATGATGGACTATTGCACCAAGCATGTGCCACAGTACAACACGATTTCTATTTCCGGCTATCATATTCGCGAAGCGGGTTCCACCGCCGTGCAGGAACTGGCGTTCACGCTGGCCGACGGTTTCTGCTATATCGAGTCGGCCATGGCCGACGGGCAGAATGTCGATGATTTCGCGCCGCGGCTGTCCTATTTCTTCAACGCCCACTCCGATTTCTTCGAGGAGATCGCCAAATACCGCGCCGCACGGCGCATCTATGCGCGCCACATGCGGGACAAATACAAAGCGAAGAACCCGAAAAGCTGGATGCTCCGTTTCCATACCCAGACCGCCGGGTGCTCGCTGACCGCGCAGCAGCCGGAAAATAATATCGTGCGCGTGGCGTTGCAGGGGCTTTCCGGAGTGCTTGGTGGCACGCAGTCGCTGCATACCAATTCGATGGACGAAACGCTGGCGCTGCCTTCGGAGAAGGCGGCTCTGATCGCGCTTCGCACGCAGCAAATCATCGCCTATGAAACCGGTGTCGCGAACACGGTCGATCCGCTGGCCGGGTCCTTCTTTGTCGAATCTCTCACCGACAAGATGGAAGAGGAAGCGGAGAAGTACTTTGCCGAGATCGAGCGTCGCGGCGGCGTGCTGCAGTGTATCGAAGAGGGCTATTTCCAGCGCGAAATCGCCAAGGCCGCCTATCGGTTCCAGCAGGAACTCGAAGCGAAAGACCGCGTGATTGTCGGCGTGAACGACTTTGTCATGGAAGATGAAAAGATTGACATCCCGGTGCTTCGCATCGATGAACAGGTGCAGAAAGACCAGGTTGCCTTCCTGAAGAAGATTAAGCGCGAACGGAATAACGCCGCCGTGCAGGCGTCGCTGGCCAAACTGAAACAGGTCGCAGCCGGCAAAGGCAACACCTTTGAGGCCATTATGGAATGCGCCAAGGTGTATACCAGTGTCGGTGAGATGTGCGATGTGTTGCGCGAGGTCTGGGGCGAGCATGTCGAGAGCGCCTCAGCAATGCAGGTGTCGTGAGGTAGAGTTTGGCGAACATCTTCAATAAGAAGTTCGAAGAGATATCCTTCGACGATATTGAAAGCATGGTCAGTGACAAAGTGCCTGAGAGTCAAGTGCTAGACTATAAACGCCAATTCGGTTCAGAAGATGCCGCGAAGCTCATTTCAGCAATGGCCAATACACATGGCGGCTTCATCCTCTATGGAGTGGAGGGTGACGACAAGACAAATGAGCCAACACGGATTTGTGGCGTCACAGAGAAGAGACTTGAGGATACCGTGGACAACATCTGTCTTGGAAGTATTACTCCACCCGTATTCTGTGAAAAGCGCTACTTGCATGATGTCTCTGGTACTAGTGATGTGCTCTTGGTTCGAGTCCCTGAAAGCGATCTTACTCCACATGCCATTGATCACAACACGACTGTATACGTTAAGACTTTAGCGCAGAAGCGCCCTCTTGTTGAGAAGGCAGACCTCGAGAAGGTGCAATGGCTCCGAAACAGGCGCGAAAAATACGTGACACGAAGAGACCAAATTATCTTAAGCGCCTCCGGACACGCGTCAAGGGCTCTGGGAAACATGCGAGCCAATGACATCACAGTGGAAGTTGCCTTCGTGCTACTGTACCCAAAACAGGCGGTTCTGTCCTTCTTCGACCTGTACTCGTCGTTGAAGGAGGGACTGAACTCATTGCCGGAGGGAATTCCTGATCGGCTTCGCAGCTTCCTGACAAGGTGGCACTTTGACAATGGGATAGGTAATGTCGTAAGCTTTGGTGAAGGGCCAAAGTACTACTGGGAATTTACCGTACATGGCTCGTATTACTTGCGTGCCGATCTTGACACCGTGGTTGACGGAGTTAGAAGAGTCAGGTTTGATCGAATTGGTTACTCAGTCGAGAAAGCTCTGGATGTTGCATTTGGTCTCGCGGGACAATACGGGCTCGGAGGCTCGTTTCTCGTCAAATTGGGAGCTAGGCATATTCGGAATACTAAAATCGCATACGAATGGAATGTGGGCACCGCTTCCGAGGTTTCATTGTGGGACCTAAAAGAACACTATTGTGGTCTTGACGATAGTCTGGATATGGATGCCGTGTATAGTTTGGGCGATCAGAGGAAGTTCTGTCAGGAAACAGTCCTAGAATTCGTCGCTCGGCTATTTTGGATATATGGTGAGAAGGAGAATCCCCGCGGGCGCGCGGAGCTTATGCGTCACCATTGGCTTAAATGAAAATAGTAGTTGCACTCAATGTAAAATAGATTAGACCTATGTCCAAAAAAATTCG
>PQAP01000013.1 GCA_003105265.1 candidate division GN15 bacterium
CCACTCGCGACGGGAGACGAGCCCTGCCAATGGGTGAACGAAACGTCCATCGCTCCCTGGGTGATATATATATTGCGGCCGCAGTCAGTGAGACGCCCGCAATGACCCGCAATTGTTATCAATCGTTTTGCACATCGGCATAGTACAGCACGTCTCCTGCAAAGGGAGGATCGCTCGGGCGGCGTGACCGACACTCGCTCGTCCGACAACTCGACAGCCAGTAACGAGGACCAATCGGTTAGTGTTTGACGGATGAAAGGTGATAGTGTATACTTTTGACGTCATCGTTACAATCGTGACATGGGAGGTCCTATGCGACTTGTCGCTGGTCCAATTGGTGTCGCCGCTCTTGCAGTGGCTGCTCTCTTTATTAATCCAACCGCAACGGATGCTCGGGGTCTGCCCGAAACCGGCCGCCCGAAATCTGCCACGCCGCCGTCGGCGCTGAACGCGCCGACATTCTGCGCGGCGACGCACGATGTCGGTGCAATCGCCCTCGGCGTGACCAACGCCGGTACCACCGGAGCCGGATTTTATCCGCAGCCATCACCGACAGACTGTTTCACCGGACTTCTCGTTCCCGGGTGCCAGTTTCCCAAGGAATCGACGATCGACCATCTCTTCGGCGCCACGCTCTGGGTGGGCACGGTGGTCGACGGCGATACGCTGGTGTCGGTCGGGACGGATGGCTGGCAGTGGTGCCGCGAATTCAATCCGAACCAGGCGCCGCCGGATCATATGATTTACAGGTCGATTTACGGCCCCGATGCCGAGCACGCCGTCTCCGAGGAAGATTTTATCTCGGTGTATACCGACACGTTTACCAGCGGTGTGGGGGAATTGTGCGACGACATCATCGATCACCGCCCGCACAAACCGCTGCCGGTGGAGGTGACCGAGAAGTCGTATGCCTGGTCTATCGATCAGGTAAGCAAGGTGGTCTTTGTCGAACTGGGGATTCGCAATATCGGGACGAAGACACTCAATGACGCATACGTCGGGCTGTATGTCGATGCCGATGTCGGTTCGACTCTGGGCCAGCCATACCGCGATGATCTCGCCGGGCTTCTGCGGATCGACCGGGATTCGAACGGTTGCGGCGTGGACCATACGCCGATACTGGTTCCCTACATCGGTGACAACGACGGTGATCCGGGGACCATGTATCCCGCGCCAAGCGTGATCGGACTGACATTCATTCGGGTGCCGCGTGATTCCGCGAAGTACTCGTTCCAGTGGTGGCAGTCCAACGGCGACGTGCGAATGGACTGGGGGCCGCGCCGGAAAGACCTGCTCAGAGATTTCGGCACCGGCGGCAAGGGGACGCCGGAGGGGGATCGCAACAAGTATTTTATGATGAGCTCGGGGGAACAGGATTATGATCAAGCCCGCACTTATTCTATACAACCGACCGACCCGGTGTGGGAATACCCGGATGAAGCACTCTCGGTAAATATCAGCCACGGCAACGACGCCCGTTTTCTGTTTTCGGTGGGACCGTTCACGGTCGAACCTCAGCAGGAACTTCCCCTGGTGTACGCCTGGGTAGTCGGCGACAGTGTGCACCGGGATCCGACCAACCTGCAGTATCTCCCGGAGCATCCGGACACCTATCTTGCGAATCTTGATTTCAGCGACCTGACCCGCAGTGTCCGCGCGGCCCACCGGTTCTATGACAATCCCGGAGTGGATACCGACCAGGACGGCTATATGGGACCGTACGTGACATGCTGTTTCGAATCCACTCTGGTGACGCCGGATATTTACGGGTGCACCTTTGCTGACACCGTGTTCACCGCGGGGGACGGATTCGCGGATTGGTCGACGTATACGCCGCCGTGCTGCTTCGGGCGCACCGGCAATGTGAATGAGACCGGTATAGTCGATCTGTCCGACCTGAGCGCACTGATCAGCTATTTGACGGGAGGCGGCTATGTGCCGCCGTGTCCTGAAGCCGCTAATGTCAACGGCGCGGATATTATCGATCTGACTGACCTGACCGGGCTGGTCAGCTATCTCACCGGTGCAGGGTATATGCGGCCGCGGTGTCCGTGAACAGGCAAGGTTCGCGGGCCGCTCTTTGGGGCCGTGCAATCTGACCTGCCTGTCAAACCCGGTACGGCGGGCGATTGTACAAACTTGACATAGTCCGGCAGTGTTTGGATACTTTGAGCACTCGGACATAAGGAGTTTGTCATGAAAGATCAGATTGGACAGGTCGCCGGAAAGATCTGGCGCACTCTCGAAACCAAAGGGGAAGTGAGTTTGGCGCAGTTGCCGAAGATTCTGAAAGAAAAAGATGCGACCGCGTATCAGGGGTTGGGCTGGCTGGCGCGCGAGGGGAAAGTAAACTATCGCACCGAAGGCACCCGGACATTCGTTTCGGTCGTAAAGTAATCTTCGACGCGCGGCAATAAGCCGCGCGCACCGCACAGCATACAGTTGTATCCAGTCGCAAGCGGACCCGTACGGCCGGCGCGCGGTGTATCTCCTCATTTGCCCTGCGGGCATCTTCTCCCTGATCGGAAAAAGGCCAGATTTGGGTTAATTCGGGTTCGTTCGAAATCGCAGGTTGCTGTCCCATAACGCATAAGCGGCTTCGTTTTCCTAAAAAGGGGTCCCCAGGCTTTGCAGAGGTGCCAGATTCGCACAAAGCACGACGTCCTTCTACTAAAGGGAGCGGGTGGGGGAGTAGATGCAAAAAGATGGTGATTTTGTATTGAGATACGTGCGCTACCGCGTCAACCCATAGCAGAACTATGGGGTACCGGGTTGCCTATCCGTGTGAGCCCATAGCAGAGCTATGGGGTACCGGGTGACCGGCGGTGGATATGTGCTGCCGAATTGCCCGTGAGGACGAATGAGATATGTCGAGTTCACAAGGAACCCGACCCACTTGACATCCCTACCCCGCCCCCCTACCTTTCCGGCTCGAAATGAACAGCCGTCAGACCATCAATCAGCCCATTCAGCAATCGG
>PQAP01000014.1 GCA_003105265.1 candidate division GN15 bacterium
CCAGCATGGTATCGGCTGACTTCCGTTCCGAAGCCGTAAATTTCGAGAGCACAAAATCGACAATATCCGTCGATTTGTCAACAGGCCCGATCCCCATTCTTAACCGGGGAAAATCCTCTGTTCCGAGCGTCTCAATCAACGAAGCCAGCCCGTTGTGCCCACCGTCCGACCCACCTGACCGGAAGCGTAGCGCCCCCAGCGGCAGATTGAAATCATCCACCAGAGCCAGCATTTCGGACGGTCTTATTCCGTTGTCTTCTAACAACTTAATAGCCGCGTCGCCGGAGCAGTTCACATAAGTCCTCGGCCACGCCAGAATCAACCCCTGCCCTAATAATTCCTCACTTTCCCCTTTCTCCGACATACCGTGCCCTCCTCCCGCTGTCCCGAGCCCCCCTTCCGCTGTCCCGAGCGAAGTCGAGGGACGTATATCAACTTTCACCCAATCAAACAACTCTGTCCGTCTCCGCTCAGACGCCCCAAGCTTCGCCGCCACCCGATCCAGCAGCTCAAATCCAAGGTTATGCCGCGTGCCGATATATTTCCGACCGATATTGCCAAGCCCAAGCAGAAGCGAAATCATGGCGTAAGTGTACTGAATACTGATCTCACTGTAAAGCCGGTGCTCCGTAGCGTCAATTCTTGTCATAACACGTAGCTACAGCTATTTTCCGACTGCCATGAAATTTGTGAATATTCAGACATCGCGTCTCACGCTCCGACGAGTGCGGCTTAAGGATGCAGTGGCTGTGCACGCCTATCGTTCGCTCCCCGAGGTGACAGGATTCTTTCCGGGCGACCACCGCACCATCAAGGACACGATCGCGTTCCTCGAACCGCTGGTCGCAGTTAAACCGGCTACTCCCGGCACGTGGTTGGGCCTGGTTATCACCCTCACGGATACCGGCCGCGTGATTGGCGATATCGGCCTGCGTTTCCCCGAGAGGAAAACTTATCAAGTTGAGCTGGGGACCTCACTTGACCCCGCGTACCAGGGAAAAGGCTACGCGTCGGAGGCGATGCTGGCAGTTATGCAGTATGCCTTTGAGACTCTGGGTAAACACCGCGTCTATGCTTCAATTGACCCGCGTAACAGTGCCTCAATTGCGCTCGTCGAACGGGTCGGGATGCGGCGCGAAGCCCACTTTCGTTCCAGCATTTGGTGGCGAAATCGGGAATGGGTGGATGATTTGATTTACGCCATGCTCGAAACCGAGTGGCGCGAGCGAAACAAGTAGGGCAGGTCTGCTTCAGACCTGCCACTTGATTGCCCGGGTCTTCTCTACTTTTCTATTGAATGCACGATAGCGACTAATCCAGTCAACGTCTGGCCCACGTGCACGGCACGAGGCAATCCTCGTCTGAATCGCTGCCGTGATTTCCCTTGTGCTGGCCGGGGAGTGCGTCGAGTACATCGTGCTGGCCATGATCGGCAAGGATAATCACGCCGTATCCGAGCAGATTCAGACTCGCCACGATTCGCTTCAACCTGGCGTCGGTCGCGCGAAGCATCGGCACGACTTCCGGCGATGATGGCCCGTGCTCGTGAAACACATCGTCGACTCGTCCCAACTGCGCTATCAGAAACTCCGGTGCGCTATCGCTAGCTACCTCGATAATCTTGTCGGCGATATCGTCATCGGAGCCATCCCCCACATTGCCGCAGATATCAGCAAACCGGCCCAACAGCGCGCTGCCGGTATAATCATCAATCCCGATCCCCGCGCTCTTGCCGCCTGACTCACGAACAACATCAAACAACGTCTGGCACGCGAAGTCATGTAAACGGGAGTGGATACCGTGACCATCGCGATCGGTGCCGGTGACCATGCAGGCGAAATTGACGGGTGTAATCGACGGCAACACCGACCTCAGCACTACGCCATTCTGAGTCAAGAGCGACTGCAGATACGGCATCTCCGCCCGCCACTTGTTGACCGCGAACAATCCGAGCGCATCCGGCGCGATAATGGCGACACGCTTGACCCCCTTCAATCCCTTCACAATCACGTCAATCGGCTTCCCGACGGCGCTCGCAGGTGCGGGCAGATCGAGAATCGCACTCACGATTGGAGCGATGGCGGTCATGGGGAAGATGTTGTCAGTCATGCTGTCATCCCGATAGTGTCATTCCCGCGAAGGCGGGAATCCAGGTGTCATTCCTACTTCCGCGGCTTCTTGATTCGCACCAACTCCCAGGACGTGGATCGCGAACGGTCAAACTCGTCAGTCAACTGTTCTTTCACCCAACCGACTCCTGGCGCAAGATAGATGACACCCCGGCTCATAGATTCCGCATCATCCCAGCAATAACTGACGCATTCGAACGTCCCGGCAGGCACTGTCACGGTGTCATGCAGACCACATACTCTGACCCGAGTCTCGACTTCCATCCCTTGGTAAATCTGATTCTGGTTAGCGGGGTATAGCGCGTACATCATCGCATACTTACTTACTGTAACGGAATCTGTGCCGAAACTGGTGAACCACAGACCATCTTTTCGATTCGTACATGCCCCGGTATAACGGATTTTGCTGCCATCAATTCGCTGAATAACGTGCCACTTCTCGCTCCCCACAGAAACAGTGTCGGTAACCGCGTAACTACTGACCACTGAATCGGTCGAATCCGCGTGCTTATTGACCATTACACCCTCCCACACCGTACCTATCTCCAGCGGAACAATTACACCGGTGTCCAACGACTCAGTATTACAGGTAGTCCCGATAGCAGAAAGTGCCATCACGCAAATGACTAAGAAGTACTTCATCACTACCCCCTGTTAAACCTGTACCCCACCGCCCGGATCGTCTCGAAATACTTCGGCTCTTTCGGGTCGTCTTCAAAAATCTTCCGGAGCTTGAGAATGAAATTGTCCACCGTGCGATTCGTCGGATACGCATGATACCCCCACACCGCGTCTAGTAATTGATCGCGGCTCACCACTTCCCCCGCCCGTTCGACCAAATACTTCACCACCATGCACTCTTTGCGCGTCAGAACGACCTTGCCGCCGGGGCCGGTGGCTTCATACGTTTTGAAATTGATCGTCCGACCATCGAATGAATAGCTGTCTGACACCTGCTCATCCGCCGCCAGCCACGCCTGACGCCGAAATATTCCGGCAATCCGCGCCAGCAGTTCCTGCACATTGAACGGTTTCGTGATATAATCATCGCCGCCGGCGAGAAGCCCTTCGATCTTCTGGTCCGTCTCATCCCGTGCCGTGATAAACAGCACGGGCAGAGTGTGCCCAGCCGCGCGGATCTTCTTGCAGATCGTCAGTCCGTCCATTCCGGGCAGCATAATATCCATCAGCACCAGGTCAAACATCCCCTTCTCGAACGCAGGCATCGCCTGTGTACCATCGCTGACATGCACCACCTGATACCCTTCCGCTTCCAGATTCAGCGTGAGGCCTTCAGCCAGATGCAGATCATCTTCAACCAGCAGAATTGTTCTCATATCCCGAACTCTGTTTTAGCGTGATCGTGAACGTGGCCCCTTTGCCGACCCCCTCGGAACGGGCGGTCACCTCGCCACCATGCGCGCGGACAATCTCGCGGCACAAATACAATCCGAGACCGCTGCCGGATTGACTGCGTGTCATTTCGTTGCCGATTCGGTAGAATCTCTCAAACAGTCGCCGACTGTCTTCTCTGGCGAAGCCCACACCTTTGTCTGAGATTGCGAGCACAATCTTCTTGCGACCGGCCGCGAGTGACACGTCGAGAGCGATCTGTTTCCCCTGATAATATTTGAGTGAGTTTTCGAGAATCGAATCGATCGCCCGCGCTAAGGCCGCGGCATCACCGTCAAAGGAAATATCCGGCTCGATTTGCTTTTTGATCGAGAGTGGCACCGTCGTCGCCGCCTTGCTGACATGATGAAGCCGTTCCTCCACCAGCGCCGAGAAATTGAGCGGCGTGCGGTTGAGGTGGTAGCCGTGACGGTCAAATCGCCCGGCATCGAGCACGTTCTCCACCAGCCGTTCCAGTCGCTCGATATCCTCGCGCATGCGGGGCACAATCTGCTCTTTCTTCTCCGGGCTGATCTTGGGGGATTGCAGTGTGTCGAGGTAGATCTGCACCGACGCGATCGGCGTTTTGAGTTCGTGCGTCACCGCCAACAGGAAATTCTGCTGGTGAAATTTGAGTTCCTCCGATCGTACCAGCGCCCGGTAAATTATCCATGCCCCGAGCAAAATCAGTACAAAGAAGAACACGCCTTCCGAGCCAAGCATGATTTGACGGGTGAACTCTTCTTTATGAATCTGTTCGACAAGCTCCGGTGAGCCGCCGAGTTGAGCAGCCATCTCCACTTTTTCGGCCGTCAGCTTGGCCATAAAGAATACCCACCAGACCGCCTGCGCGAACAGGACGACCACCATGAACAGAAACAATGCCAGCGCGCTTCTGGGTGCGAGTTTCATAGGTATATCATAACTCTTTTGTGCGGCGGAAGAAATATAGTGATTCGACCCGGTACATCAAGAGGGTGGGCAAACGGTTCGATGGATACCCGCCCTTGCGGTAATGAGAAGGTGCGAAAGGTCTAAGCTATTTGAGTCGAATTCGCGCCAGCCGCAGCGAATTCAGCACCACAAACAGTGATGAACACGCCATCGCCGCCGCCGCCAGCGTCGGAGACAGGGTGATACCTGCTACCGAGTAGAATGCCCCGGCCGCGAGAGGAATCATCAGCACGTTGTAGAAAAACGCCCAGAACAGATTCTGTTTGATCACGCGCAAACTCTTTCGAGCTAACTTGAACGTGCGAGTCAGAAGTTTGAGATCGGGTCGAAGCAGCACCACATCGGCTGCCTCGAAAGCCACATCGGCTCCCCCCGCCACCGCTATTCCGACATCCGCGGCCGCCAGCGCGGGAGCGTCATT
>PQAP01000015.1 GCA_003105265.1 candidate division GN15 bacterium
TTCGACACCAGCCCGCCCTTGGGGTTCTTCTGCGTCGGACGCTGGTGTTTCTTCACCACATTGATCCCTTCGACCAGAATCTGACCCTTGGCCACGTCGACCCAGAGCACCCGGCCGGTACGAGGCTTGTCCTTGGTGCTCTTGTTCGCACCCGCCAGAATCCACACGGTATCGCCTTTTTTTATTCTCATATCATTCGTTCCTCGGTTAGAGGACCTCCGGTGCCAGGGACACAATTTTCATAAACTGCTTCTCGCGCAACTCGCGCGCCACCGGCCCGAAAATACGGGTGCCGCGCGGCTCGTTCTGCTCGTTGATGATGACGGCCGCGTTATCGCTGAAGCTGATGGTCGAGCCGTCCTTCCGCTTGAGCTGCTTGGTGGTGCGCACGACCACCGCCTTGCAGACCTCGGACTTCTTCACCGTGCCGCCCGGGATCGCTTCCTTGATGGCCACGACGATAATGTCGCCGATCGAAGCGTAACGCCGCTTGCTGCCGCCGAGAATGCGAAAACACATCGCGCGCTTCGCGCCCGAGTTATCGGCCACCGATAGGACAGTGTATTCCTGAATCATCTTGTCATACCTTTCCTGCTGCCCGCGTCGGACGGCGCTACTTTGCCTTCTCCACGATCTCGACCAGCCGCCAGCGTTTCAGCTTGGACAGCGGCCGCGACTCCATCACGCGCACTTTGTCGCCCACTCCGGCTTCATTCTTCTCGTCATGAGCATACAGCTTGGACGACCGTTCGACCGTCTTCAGATACAGCCCGTGCTTCATCGTCCGGTCGATGCGCACGACTATGCCCTTGTTCATCTTGTCCGATATGACGATGCCGACGCGGACTTTCCGTCTGTTGCGGGCCTTGTCTTCAGCCATCATCTATGCTCCTACTCCGTCTTGCTCTTCTTGCCGGTGGCCTCGCCGAGAATCGAGGTCTTGCTCTCCGCCAGACGGCGGAGGCCCAGTTCGTCCTCGCGAAGAATGGTGTTGATGCGGCCGATTTCGCGGCCGATGACGCGAAGGCGCAGCGGGTTCTCCAGCGTCTTCGTCGACTGGCGCATCCGCAGGTTGAACAGTTCGTCCTGCAGATCGCCGCGCTTCTGTATGAGCTCGGTGCGCGTCAGGTCGCGCAGCGGTTCACGTTTCATCAGACTGCCTCCGTCTCGGTACGACTAACGAATTTGGTTTTGAACGGCAGCTTGGTCGCCGCCAGGCGCATCGACTCGCGCGCCAGCGGCTCCGGCACGCCCTCGATTTCGAACAGAATGCGGCCCGGCTTGATCACGGCCACCCAGTACTCCGGCGCGCCCTTTCCCTTACCCATGCGCGTCTCGGCCGGCTTCTTCGTCACCGGCTTGTCCGGGAAAATGCGAATGAACAGCTTGCCGCCCCGCTTCAGGTGACGCGTCAGCGCCACGCGGGCCGCTTCGATCTGGCGGTTGGTCAGCCACGCCGGTTCGAGCGCTTTCAACCCGAATTCACCGAAATCCACCGCAGCTCCGCCGGTCGCCTTGCCGGTCATCCGACCGCGCTGCGCTTTACGGTACTTTGTCCTCTTGGGCATCAACATATGCTTGTCCTCACCATCCTATCGCAGGGCCTACGCGTTTTCTCCGCCTCGATCAGACTGCTCGCCCGCCGGCCGGCGCGGTCCCATGTCGGGACGTCGCCCTCTCGCCGGACGACCTTCTCCACCCGGTTCGCGTCTGACACGTCCGCGCGGACGACGCCGCGCTCCGCGATCACCGCCGGCATCCCGGCCACGACCGGGACGGTCACCCGGCAGAATGTCGCGACTCTCCTGCTCCTGCTTGGCCGTATCGCCGCGCTGCGCCGCCGCCTGATCCAGAATCTCACCGCGGCAGATCCACACCTTGACGCCGATCGTGCCGTAGGTCGTGACGGCGGTCGAGGTGGCGTAATCGATATCGGCCCGCAGCGTGTGCAGCGGCACCCGGCCTTCCATGTACTTCTCACTGCGCGCGATTTCGGCGCCGCCGAGGCGTCCGCCACACTGAATCTTGATCCCTTCCGCGCCCATTTTCATGGTAGCCGCCATGGCCTTCTTCATCGCCCGGCGGAACGAAATTCGTCCTTCGAGCTGCTTCGCGATCGAATCCGCTACCAGCTTCGAATCCAACTCCGGCTTGCGTACCTCGACGATGTTCAGGAGGATGTCTTTCTTCGTCAGTAACTGAAGTTCCTCGCGCAACTTGTCGACTTCGGCGCCGCGGCGGCCGATGACAATTCCGGGCCGCGCCGTCATAATGTCTACCGTGACTTTCTTCGGCGCCCGCGAGATCAGCACATTCGAAATGCCGGCATTGTCGAGACGACGACTGATATACCGCTTGATGAGCATATCCTCGTGCACCAGGTCTGCAACATTGCGATCAGGAGCATACCACCTGCTGTTCCAGGTCTTGATGATCCCGAGACGCAAACCGACGGGGTTAGTTTTCTGTCCCAATGTCTCTCCTTACTCGGCCCAAAAACTCTACTTGGCCTTCTTCGACTTCTTCGCCGGCGACGGCTTCTTCCCTTTGGCCGCTGCGTTCTTGGCAGCTTTCGCGGGAGTCTTCTTCGCCGGCTTCTTGGCCGCGCTCTTGGCTTTCTTCGGTGCGGTCTTCTTCACCTGGGCTTCAGCGCCTTCACCTTCGGTGGTCGGCTTGCCCTTATCTTTAGTCGCCACCGGCGCCGGTGTCGTCGCTCTCTCTTCGAGCACAATCGTCAGATGACTGTGTCTCTTCCGATAGCGAAACACGCGGCCCATCGACTGGAAGCGGATGCGCTTCGCCGAAGGCGCCGGGTCGACCGTGATCGACTTGACAAATAAATCTTCCGGCTTGACGTGATCGGTGCCGACCATCGAAAACGCGTTGGCCGCCGCCGACTTGAGCGTCTTGGCAATATGAAAGGCCGCCGAGCGCTTCGTGAAGTTAAGCACGTCGAGCGCTTTCTGAATCGGCATCCCTTTCACCAGGTTCGCCACCAGGCGCATTTTTCGCGGGGGAACGCTGCAATGTCGCAGCCGGGCCGTAGTTGTTACCGCCATATCTTCTGCCTATCCTTTCACCGCCGTGGTACGTTCCACCAGCTTGCCGCTGTGACCGCGGAAGGTGCGGGTCGGCGCGAACTCTCCGAGCTTGTGCCCGACCATGTTTTCCGTCACATAGATCGGGATAAACTTGTTGCCGTTGTGAACCGCAAACGTGTGGCCCACAAATTCCGGACTGATGGTCGAACGCCGCGACCAGGTCTTCACGACCTTCTTTTCGCCGCTGCGGTTGAGCTCCTCGATACGGTGCATCAACCTGTCTTCGATATACGGTCCTTTTTTCAACGAACGGGGCATAGATTAACTCCGAATCACACTTTCTTTCTGCGGTCTTCAACCAGATGAGCCAGTGATTTCTTCTTGTTACGGGTCTTGTAACCCTTGGTCGGTTTTCCCCACGGCGTGCAGGGGTGACGGCCACCCGAGGTCCGTCCTTCGCCGCCGCCCATCGGGTGATCGATCGGATTCATGGCGACACCGCGCACCGACGGCCGGCGCCCGCGCCAGCGCATCGCGCCCGCCTTACCGGGAACGATGTTCTTGTGCTCGATATTGGAAACAACGCCGACTGTGCCGTAGCAGACCGCTTTGACCGTACGCACTTCGCCCGACGGCATGCGCAGCGTGACTTTGTCATCTTCTTTCGCCACAACCTGAACGAATGCTCCCGCCGAACGGGCCATCTGGCCGCCCTTGCCGGGCTTCAGTTCGATGTTGTGGGCAAACGTACCGAGCGGCATGCGCCCGATTGGCATGGCATTGCCGGTCCGGATATCCGCCTGTTCGCCGGACACAATGCGCGTACCGACCTTCAGTTCATCGGGAGCGAGAATGTACCGCTTTTCGCCGTCGACATAATGCAGGAGCGCAATGCGGGCCGAACGGTTCGGATCGTATTCGATCGACGCCACCCGGGCCTCGATATCCCGCTTGCCGCGCTTGAAGTCCACTAGGCGGTAGAACCGCTTGTGGCCGCCGCCGCGCTGAAATGCCGTCACCCGGCCCTTGTTGTTGCGACCGCCCGACTTCGGCAGCGGTTCCAGCAGCTTCTTTTCCGGGACACTCGATGTGATCTCCGTGAAGTCCGGAACTGTCCGGAAGCGGAGCGAGGGAGTTACCGGTCGAAATCTTTTCACACCCATAGCATCAAAACCATTTATGCGTTTTCAAATTGTGAAATGACCTGGTCCTTCTTGAGGCGAACGATCGCCTTCTTCCAGGTCGGTGACTTGCCTTCAAAGCGGCCCATTCTCTTGACCTTGCCGGGCACGATCGCGGTCCGCACTTCCATCACCTTGACGCTGAACGCCTTTTCGATCGCCAGCTTGATCGCGTGCTTGTTGGCGCGCTTGTCCACCTCGAACACGTATTCCCCGGTCTTCGCCCGGAGAGCCGTCGTTCGCTCGGTGGTCACGTGCGACTTGATGATCGACCGGATATCCTGCGTCATGCGAGCACCTCATGTACTTTCTCGAGTCCGGCTTTGGTCAGCACGATGACATCGGCATTCAGCAGATCGTAGCCGTTCGCCAGCGCCGCGCGGCCATACGTGACCTTGCGGAGATTGCGGCAGGAGAGCGTCATCTTGTCGTTGCGCCCCTCGTCGAGAATGAGGCACTTGCGGCCGGTCAATTCCAGTTTGCCGAGCATGCCGGTCACGTTCTTGGTCTTCGGCGCGTCGAATGAAATCTGATCGAGCACTTTGATCTGATTCTCTTTGGCTTTCGACGACAGCACCGACCTGATCGCCAGCCGCTTCATCTGCTTCGGGAAATTTGACCCGTAGCTCCGCGGCTGCGGTCCGAACACGGTGCCGCCCCCACGCCACAGAGGCGACCGAATGGTGCCCGAGCGGGCGCGGCCGGTCCCTTTCTGGCGCCACGGCTTCTTGCCGCCGCCCGAGACTTCGCTCCGGCCTTTCGTCTTCACCGTGCCCTGCCGCTGCCGGGCCAGGTAATTCACCACATACTGATGCACGACTGCCTCGTTCGGCTCAATCTCGAAGATTTCCGGCTTGAGATCGACCGAACCGACTTCCGCGCCATCCTGATTGTATACTTTCACCTTCATTGCTTCCGCCTGCTACTTCTTTCGGTTCGAGAGACGAACCTTGACCAGCGCCCCGCGGACGCCGGGAATGGACCCTTCAACCAGCAGGAGATTCTGCTCAGCGATAATCTTGGCTACGCTCAGGTTCAGAGCCGTCACCCTCTCTTTGCCCATCTTCGCCGCCATCCGCATTCCTTTGAAAACGCGCGATGGATACGACGATGAGCCGACCGAACCGGGAGCACGCCGACGGTCCGACTGACCGTGCGTCTTCGGGCCGCCGCCGAAATGGTGCAGCTTCACTGCGCCCTGGAAACCGAGACCGCGCGATATGCCGGTGACATCGACTTTCTCGCCCTCTTTGAAGATATCGACCTTCAACTGGGCGCCGATTTCCAGCTCGGCGTCATCGTAGCGAATCTGACGCAGCCAGCGGGTCGGCTCGATGCCGGCCTTGGCAAAATGCCCGGCCTTCGGCTTGTTCACCAGCTTGGTGCGGATAGTGCCGAATCCGACCTGGTAGCTGGCGCCGCGCTTGCCCGCCGGTCGCTTTGCGATCACAGGGCATGGACCTGCCTCGATCACGGTGACCGGGACCATTTCGCCCGTCTCCTTGAAGATGCGGGTCATGCCGATTTTCTTGCCCAAAATCTCTTTCATCTCAGAAACCTATCAGGTCTTTATCTCCACATCGACGCCCGCCGGAAGGTCCAGCTTCATCAGCGCATCGACCGTCTGCGGAGTCGATTCATAAATGTCTATCAAACGTTTGTGCACGCGGGTCTCGAACTGCTCCCGCGATTTCTTGTCGACATGCGGCGACCGAAGCACGGTGTACACGGTGCGCTTGGTCGGCAGCGGTATCGGACCGACGATCTTGGCGCCGGTGCGAAGTACCGTGCGGGCGATCTCTTTCGTGGAGCGGTCCAGCGAATAGTGATCGTACGCTTTTAACCGGATGCGGATTTTTTGTCCTTCCATACCGATCCTTACTCGTTAATCTCGCCGATAACGCCGGCGCCTACCGTGCGGCCGCCCTCTCGAATAGCGAACCGCAACTCTTTCTCCATCGCGATCGGCGTGATCAACTCCACGTCCATCCGACAGTTGTCACCCGGCATCACCATCTCGACTCCCTCCGGCAACGTCACTACCCCCGTCACGTCCGTCGTCCGAAAGTAAAACTGCGGGCGATACCCGTTGAAAAACGGCGTGTGACGACCCCCCTCCTCCTTCGTCAATACGTACACCTCCGCCTTGAACTTCTTATGCGGCGTGATACTGCCCGGCTGCGCCAGCACCATCCCACGCTCCAAATCATCTTTGTCGATACCGCGAAGCAGCAACCCCACGTTGTCGCCCGCCTGCGCCTGATCCAACAGCTTCCGGAACATCTCTACCCCCGTCACCACCGTCTTCCGCGTCTCTCGGATCCCCACCACTTCAACATCGTTCCCCACCTTGATCGTCCCACGCTCCACACGACCCGTCCCCACTGTCCCTCTCCCCGTTATCGAAAACACGTCCTCGACCGGCATCAAAAACGGCTTGTCCGTCTCACGCTTCGGCTCCGGTATGTACGTGTCGCACGCCTCCACCAGGTCCAATATCGGCTTGAATACCGGATCCTGAGGATTGAACGTCCCCGTCGCACCAGCCATCATCGCCTGCAACGCACTCCCCCGGATGATCGGTATATCGTCGCCCGGAAACTTGTATACGCTCAGCAGGTCCCGGACCTCCAACTCCACCAGATCCAGCAACTCCGGATCATCCACCATGTCAACTTTATTGAGGAATACGATGATGTACGGTACCCCTACCTGACGAGCCAGCAGGATGTGCTCCCGCGTCTGCGGCATCGGACCATCCGCCGCCGATACCACCAGGATCGCCCCGTCCATCTGCGCCGCCCCCGTGATCATGTTCTTCACGTAGTCCGCGTGACCCGGACAGTCCACGTGCGCATAGTGACGCTTCGCCGTCTCGTACTCCACGTGCGCCGTCGCTATCGTGATCCCCCGCTCCTTCTCCTCCGGCGCGTTGTC
>PQAP01000016.1 GCA_003105265.1 candidate division GN15 bacterium
ATCGCAGATACCGTCGCAATTGAAATCGCCCGGCGGATACACAACCGGCGGTGTGACGTGGAAAGTCACTGCTACTTCCGACGGCGCTGTCGGTGTCCCTGCCTCGGCAGGCGTGAGAGAGATATGCCCGGTGTAGTCACCGATTCCGAGTGTGGCTGCGCTGGCTTTCACCCAGACCGAAGCCGGGGTCGTGAAACCGGTCGGCGGATAGTTGAGGAGAGAGATCCAGGAGTCTGACGGTGCCAGCGTGAAATTGATCGGTACGCCGGTGGATGAAAAGCTCACCAGGAAGCTGTCGGGAGCGACCTTGCCGGCCATGGAACTAAAGGCAAGTGAAACCGGATTGGCCTTGAGCGTCTCCGGAGGCAGAAACTGCTCGGTCGGAACTACAGCAAATCGGAACATATCGTTATTACGTACGAACGATGGGAATCGGAGCGATGATCGTTCGACCAGTTCGGGAACAATATTGCCGGTTCCGGGGGAAGTGCGCACGTAATGCAGCGTAAAGAGGGTATTGACGCCTGTGTAGTGAGCGTCTTCATGCGCAACGGTTATGAGGACGGTGGTGTCAACCACTCGTGCCGGATAGATTAGGATACTGCCACTATATGTCTCAACAGTCTGCAGTTGAAAGATACCATTTGCGCCACTTCCTTGATTGAGGAAGGGGAGATAGTATCCGCGAGCGTTCGGTTCCAAACGCACCGTCACCGGCAGGTCGACCGCATTGATGCCGTCAGGGATGTTCAGCATATACGGCCAGTAGAGGGTGTCGCCGATCGTATAGTTGCTGCTGTATACACCTGCGGGAGAGCAATTCAGAGTCCCTTGGTTGAAGAGGTAATTCGCGATCGCCGCATCATCGCAGATGGTGACGCCGGAGCGGCCGTCGCAGTCAGCCATGGCAAGTCCAGCCGGCGCGGGGCCGAACCCAAGATAGTCGGCCAGATTGACCCAATCCGAGATATCGACCGGCGGATGATTGTTGACGTCACCGCACACTTGCGCGTGGATGGTAAGGGGGGAGGCGAATAGAATGAACGCCGCTGTCAGCAAGAACGCGACTCTCCGCATAGCAGTTCTCCTTCTATGGTTGGCGAGTCCGGGGACCGATTTCGCGCGAGACCGATCTGCACCGTCGTGCGAACCCCCGCTTCGCCGATTGGATGTAGCTAGTGCCTTAAGTAGACCAAGTATAGCATGATCAATTACATCCGTCAAGACAAAATTGCAGTAATTCATCCATGATAGGCGCGTTCGTCAGGCGAAAAAATCGCTTGTCTCTGTCCACGTATGAGAGTATTAATACGAAGAAACATAGATCCGTTGGGGGTGGCGTAAACGACCGCCTGAGATCATACCCCCTCGACCTGATCCGGGTAATACCGGCGTAGGGAAACGGAAGATGGTGTAAAGCACATCCCCCGTTGAAGCTACGAGACGCACCAGGCCACACCCGGCGTCCCTGTAGCCCACCTATCGATTCAGGACGGAATCTTGCAACACTACAAAGCGTAATGCGAGGTGCTGTCATGAAGCGAGTAATTTTCAGCGTCATCCTGTTCATGAGCTTGAGCGCGACCAGTGGGTGGAGCGCCGAGTTGATCGGCACGGTCACCGATCAGCAGGGAAAACCGCTGGCCAATGTCTCTGTGGTCACGAACGTGGCGGGCGTCGGAACGATGACCGGAACCGACGGCAGGTTTCATCTGAGCTATCCTGACGAAGCGAGCAGTGTCACCTTTTCGTCGGTTGGGTACCAACCGCGGCAGTTTAAGATAGGTGAAGTACCCGCGAACGTGGTACTGGCCACAATGTATTACCGCGCGCAGGATATTGTCGTGCGGGCGGACCGCGCCCAGCAAGGAGTAACTCCGGTAACCTTCTCCGATTTTACGCGGGACGACATTGCCCGCGATTATACCGTCGGGGAATTCCCGCTGCTCTTGGAGTCGACCCCGAATCTCTATTCATATTCCGATGGCGGCGGGGCGCTCGGGTACAGCTACATGTCGATTCGCGGGTTCAACGACGAACGGATATCGACCTACATCAACGGCGTGCCGCTGAACGATCCGGAGGACCAGGCCACGTATTTCGTCGATCTGCCCGACTTTGCGGCCAGTGTGACCGATATCCAGATTCAGCGGGGAGTCGGCAATTCATTGTACGGCGATGCCTCGTTTGGCGGCTCGGTGAATATAGTCACCAATGCCTTTGCCCGCCAGAAGCAGGTGAAGTTCACGTCGGGATACGGGCAGTATCAATCCGGCGGTTCCCGGGTGGGCGAGACCTCCAAGCAATCGGTGGAGTACACATCGGGGCTGGTCGACGGCCGCTGGAATTTCACTGGCCGGTATTCCAAACAAAAGAGTGACGGTTATCGGCGTGACAGTTGGTATGACGGCTGGGCCTATTACTTCTCGATAGCGCGGCTCGATCCCCGCTCGACCACGGAACTTCATTTGTATGGCGGGCCGATGCGGATGCA
>PQAP01000017.1 GCA_003105265.1 candidate division GN15 bacterium
TGAACTGCCTCAGCGTGGCCAGTACCGGTTCCGGGCTGGTCATATCGATGCCGCATCGCTTGAGTTGCTCCACCGGGTAATCCGCCCCGCCTTCCGAGAGCATCGCCAGATACTTGTCGATAATCCCGCTTTCCCTGGCGAGAAACTTGGCGAGAATCGCCTGCGATGCCGCATACGAGGTCGCGTATTGATAAACATAATACATATTGTAGAAATGCGGGATACGCGACCATTTGTATTTCGCGTACTCATCGATCGTCATCGTTGAGCCGTAGAACTGTCGCGTCAGCTTCTCCCACATCTCGGACATAATCTCGGGCGACACGGCGCCTCCTTCCTCGACAATTTTATGCACTTCCAGCTCGAAGCGGGCGTAGAGCACCTGATGGAAGAATGTCCCCATCGTGTTGTCGAGATACCGGTTGAGCAGGTCGAGTTTCGCCCGTTTGTCGGCGGTCTTGCCGAGCAGATATTCCAGCAGCAGACCCTCGTTCAGCGTCGAGGCCACTTCGGCAACAAAAATCGAGTATTGTGACTTGATGAACGGCTGCTTGGCGTTCGCCAGGGAGCTGTGCATGGCGTGCCCCATCTCGTGCGCCAGCGTGAACATATTGTCGATCGTGTCATTGTAGTTCATCAGCACGAACGGATGGCTGTCGTAATTGCCGTAATTATACGCTCCGCCCCCTTTTCCCTGAGTCTCGAATACGTCCACCCAGCGGTTCTGAAATCCCTCGGCCATCGCCGCACAGTATTTGTCACCGAGCGGCCTGATCGCCTCGAGTGTGTTCTTAACCGCATCGTCATACGGCACTTCGACATTCTGCTCCGGGAAGAGCGGGCAGTACATATCGAACGGATAGATATGCTCGAGCTTCAGAATCCGTTTGCGGACCTCGACATACTTGTGCAATCCGGCCAGATTCTTCTCGGTCGTCTCGAGCAGGGAGTGATAGACGGAGACCGGGATATTGTTGGCATCGAGCGCGCGATGCAGACTGCTTTCGTAACGCCGTGCTTTGGTGTAGAAAGTGTCCTTGTTAAGAGAACTCGCGAGAGTCGCGCCAATCGTATTGACATGCGCCTTGTAAGAACTATGAAACGCATCGCTGGCGTCGCGCCGCACCCGTTGACTGCTTGATTCGAGAAGTTTCGCGAACCGCTGGCGGGTCAGCGTAATCACTTTGCCGGTTTCATCGTTGATACTCCCGAATGTCAGGTCGGCGTCGTCGAGCATGCTGAAGATCGCATCCGGACCGCGGGCGATCATCCCGCTCATCGCCAGCAGTTCCTCTACCTCCGATGACCGGACATGCGCCTTGGAGCGGATCAGGTCGCGCAGGTAGAAATCGTAATGCCCCTCTTTGGGGAAGTCTTCTTCCATCGCCAGCAATTCATTCTCGTCGATCGCCAGCAGCTCCGGCTCCACGAAAGCAAACGCGGCGCCGGCCTCGGAACCGAGCATCGCTGCCCGCTCGGTCATCGCCTGATATTTCGACACGCGATTGTCGAGGTCTTTGTTGAGATAGGCATACTGATAGAGGTTGTAGCCAATTCTCGCGANTTCNGTGCGNGCCTCNAGACATTCGAACAATATCTTCTCCGAATCGGCCAGATGTCCGGCGTACTTGGGNGCNGAGGNGATNATCTCTTTGCAGCGGGCGAANTCCGCNTCCCANNCNGCGTCATCCTTGTATATNTCCGCCAGNTTCCAGGTGTANTTGGTNTCGATATCGGAGCGCTGGGGGATGCTGTTCGAGTTCGNGCTATCGTTAGCCATGCAGGTATCCTTATCTCTGGTTATTTCGCGGGAAGAATATGCGGGAAAGTGGAAGGGAATGCAAGCGGGGGGCAGCATTACGATTCTCATTGGGACGCAATAGATTACGCTCGAGGNAATGGCTGCCATTTCGTCTTCCCTTACGCTCAATTCCTGCCAACCAAAAATCGAACTTCCCTGCCCGAAAATCGGTAGACGGGCGTCGCCCGCTTGTTTAATTATGCACCATGAAACAGATCACTACAGAAGAGATGATCCGGGCGATGCGCACTAACGATGCGCGTTTCGACGGGCAGTTCTATGTCGGCGTGCATTCAACAGGCATCTACTGCCTGCCGTCGTGCAAAGCCCGCCTGCCGCGGCTCGAGAACGTGAGGTTCTATTCAACCCGCGAAGAAGCGCTCGCCGCCGGGCTGCGCGGCTGCAAGCGGTGCCGGTCTGACCGCTTCCCCGATGTTCTCCCCGATTGGGTCAAGCGGCTGATCGTGTACATGCGCGAAAACCGCACCACTCGCATCACCGAACAGACTCTTGTGGCGCAGGCCGGCGTGGATATCACGACTGTCCGCCGGCATTTCAAAGCACAACTGGGTATGACCCCACTCGCCTTCAACCGGAGGCAACGCCTCTTCTACGGCAAACATCTGATTGAATCCGGGATTGATTGCCTCAACGCCGGGTACGAGTGTGGGTTTGAATCATCGAGCGGTTTCCGAACCGCCTTCGCGCGGCAGTTCGG
>PQAP01000018.1:0-938 GCA_003105265.1 candidate division GN15 bacterium
TACGTATCGACAAACCGCTTGCGGTCACCCCAGATACCGCGAAGCATACCCGGCCACGGTTTGGTGATCGCGAGATACCCGCCGCCTTCTTTGACTTCGTTGCCGTTTTCATCGAGTATTGCCGCGCTGATCCCGGGGAAAGGCCGCGTGGCGGAACCGGGTTTGGTGGTGGTCAGGCCGGGGAGAGGGGTAATCAGAATATGGCCAGTCTCGGTCTGCCACCAGGTATCGACAATCGGGCATTTGCCGGCACCAATCACCTCGCGATACCACATCCACGCTTCGGGGTTGATCGGTTCACCGACCGAGCCGAGGAGACGCAGGGTGCTGAGATCATGTTTGTCCGGCCACTGGCGTCCCCATTTCATGAAGGCGCGGATGGCAGTAGGCGCCGTATAGAAGACGGATACGCCGTGGTCTTCGACAATCTGCCAGAAGCGATCCTGATCGGGCCAGTCGGGCGCGCCCTCGTACATCACCTGTGTCGCGCCGCAGGCGAGCGGGCCGTAGACGACATATGAATGCCCGGTCACCCAGCCGATATCGGCCGTGCACCAGAAGACGTCCTGATCTTTGAGGTCGAATACGTACTTGGTGGTCGCGTAGACGCCGGTCATGTAGCCGCCACAGGTATGTAAGATTCCTTTCGGCTTGCCAGTAGTACCGGACGTGTAGAGGATGAAAAGCGGGTCCTCGGCATTCATGACTTCCGGTTCGCAGTAGGCATCGGCTTCCTGCATGTGGCGGTGATACCAGTGATCGCGTCCCTCTTTGACACGCAGCAGGAAATCGCCGCGCTTGACGATGATGACGTTCTCGATCGACGGGCAGTCGGCGAGAGCGACATCGGCATCGTGTTTGAGCGGGATAATCTGCCCGCGGCGATAGCCGCCATCGGCGGTGATAAGGAGCTTGGCCTGGGCATCGTTGATCCGGTC
>PQAP01000018.1:1128-12120 GCA_003105265.1 candidate division GN15 bacterium
GTGAGGACGCGTTTGTCGCCGGGTTCACCTTCCCAGATGAGGGCGGCTTTGTTGCGCCGGCACTCGGCGTCGCGGGTGATATGGCGGTCGAGGCAGGATTCGGTGACATTGAGTTTGCCGCCGACAAACCACTTGGCGTCGGGCGGATTCCACACGAGCCCTTTGGTCCACTTCTTTCGCCAGACGAGTTCCGAAGCCATTTTCTCCCAGAACTTGACCGGGTCTTTGTCGGCGAGACGGTAGATGCCGGCCGAGTCGGCATTGGCGTTGTGCGCAAAAGATGCGGGCGGTTTGAAACTGCGGTCTTCGCGCAGCAGGGTGTCGATCGTGTGCGCCGATTTCTTACGGTTTCGCGAAGCGACTCTGGTGGCCATGGGCTTTCTCCTCATCATGTTGAGGTGTTAATATCTACCGTAGTAACCTTTATTGTCAAGATTTTGTGCCGCAAAGGAAACCGGTGGTCGGGCGAAAGCGGAAGGCCGTTGGAACATGGTCCGACCAGATGACATTCGCCGATGGAAATGAGTAAGAAACGGTAGGTGGGAGGCACATTCTAGGCATAGTCACGCACATAATCGACACGTGGTTGCAGACCGGGGGCCAAGGGCGTTACAAGATGCGGGAAATCAAGGGGTTATCGTTTGGCCTGAATCTTGCAGGGTAGCCGAGCGGCAAGGATTATGGCTTGACGAAATATGGGAAAGTGATATATTTTGGCAGTTTGCAGTTACGCTAAAATTACTGCTTTACATCATTGCCGTATAGTCTTGCACGACTTGCTGGTAGCATCTGAGAGATTCGCAACAATTCCTGCGCTAAGAGGGGGCTTCTCACGGTGAGGACTGTTTGCGGCTGACGACATGGTGATGCGCGGTTCGCGCACCCTTGCACTATAGAGGTCCGTCTGGAGGAAAGATGAAGCGATTACGGTCTCTAACTATACTTGCATCCCTAGTAATTCTTGCCGGTCTCTGGCCGGCTGTATCATCGGCTGCTGACGCGGCCGGCTCCGGCGGAGTCACCGCCGTTGAGAACCCATCGTGGGGACCGAAGCTGATCCTGCCGAAGGATTCGTGCTTCCGCATCTGTGCGGGCGACTCGGCCTGCTTCGATGTGGGCGGTTCCGATCCGGATCTCGGGGACACCCTGACGCTCACGCTGTTGCAGGGGCCGATCAGTTATCCGGCGACCAAGTTCCCGCACGAATTCACCACGCGCATTTGCTTCACGCCGTCGGGCTCCGGCCTGTACCGGTTCGTGTGGCAGCTGACCGACCTGATCGGGCACAAGGCGATTGACACGGTCATTCTGTCGATCGTGTACAACCGCCCGCCGATCGCCGACAACGGGTCGTTCAGCCAGGCGATGTGCTACCAGTTCTTCAAGCGGGACCTGCAGGTGGTGGCGAGCGATCCCGATGGCGACGCCCTGACGTACGAGTTGCTCTCCGGACCGGGAACGGTAGGGCTGACTTCCGGAATCATCCATTACACGCCGACCGAGGCCGGGACCTACGAGTTTGCGGTCGCCGTGTATGATACCTGCGGCGTCGATACGGCCTTCATTACCGACACCATTACGCTCAATCGTCCGCCCGAATTGACGTGGAATGACACGACTATCGGCCTCTGCGATCTGTCGCAGATTTGCCTCGATATCACTGCCTCCGATCCGGAAGGCGGTCCGGTGGAAATCAGCAAATGGGGCAGCGGAGAATTCACTCTTGCGCCGATTACCGATCACTCCGCCCAGCTGTGCTTCACGCCGCGGGATGTCGATACCGCCTATTACCAGTTCGAACTCTGCCTGAAGGACAACTGCGACGGTCAGACAGCGGGGGACAGCGCGATCTGCATAGTCGACACGGTAAACGTCAAGGTCATCATCAATCACGCGCCGGTGCTGTATTGCCCGCCGCCGCAGAGCTTCTTTGCCTGCAATCCGGATTCGTTCTGCTTTACGGTTGACGCCGTCGATCCCGATTTCGATCCGCTGACATTCTCGATTCTGTCGGCCAATGCCAGTATCACCGGCAACCGAGTCTGCATATTCGGCAATGAAATGACGAAGACCGATGTCGTGATTGCGGTCGCCGACACCTGCGGTCACGCCGACACCTGCACGGTGCCGGTTGAAATCCGTCCGGGGCGCCCGCCGGTGGTGCAGATGCCGGAAACGTATGACATCGGACTCTGCGCTCCTCAGACAGTTTGCTTCACCGCTTATGTGAACGATCCCGACAACGATATCGCCTTGATCCAGTTGAACTATGGTTCGTTTAATCGTGAAACCAACCAGATTTGCTTCGAGGCAGATACGTCGGGCACGTATATCATCACCATGCAGGTGACCGATTCGTGCGGCACGGTGGCCACCGGCTCAACGCGGGCGACCGTGACAATCAACAAGCTGCCGATCGTGCAGTTCGAGAAATCCGCAGACACCTCGCTCTGTTTCTCGGGTCGCCTGTGTTACGGGCTGAATATTACCGACGACAATCTCTTGCGCGTGATAACGACATATGGAGAATATATCGCCGACAGCGGCAAAGTCTGTTTCACGCCCGATACGTCCGGCACCTACACTATTATCGCCCGGGCCTACGATGATTGCGAAATGACGGCCGAGGATACGCTGAGCGTGTATGTCAGAGTCAATCGTCCGCCGAGTGTGACCGTAGCCGATACTACGTTGTATCTGTGCCAGCCGAGAGAAGTCTGTCTGCCGGTACAGCTGACTGATCCCGACGGCAACATCAAATCAGTGACTGTCAACCGCGGGAAATACGCCAACGGCGCGGTCTGTTTCATCCCGTACAGCCAGGGTATCTATCCGGTCATCGTGACCGTGACCGACACCTGCGGCGCGGTGGCGGTAGACACGGCGAACGTCACGGTGCAGACGGACCAGTCGATTGTTATTACCTGGCCGAAGGATACGACGATCTTCCTCTGCCAGCCGGATACGCTCTGCTTCCCGGTGATCGGTGTACCTGTCGATGCCAAGGTAAAGATCATCGGCACGGCGGCCTGGTGGGATCCCGCCCAGCAGACGGTCTGCTTCTATTCGGACTGCTGCCTTCAGAATATCATTACGGTCGAAGTGACCACGGCGTGCGGCACCGTCCGCCGCGGGACGTTTACCGTCAATGTGCAGACCAATACGCCGCCGATCGTCATCCTGCCGCGCGACACGACGATTGCACAGTGCGAGCCGAGCACCATTTGCCTGCCGGTCGGCATTTCGGACCGTGACGGTAACCTGGTGACGGTGAATGCCGAAGGCGCAACCTACGATTCGCAGCGCGGTATCGTCTGCTTCAATCCGGAGCAGGACGGCGAATACGCGATCACGGTGACCGCAACCGACGCCTGCGGGGCGCAGACCAGCGACCGCATGACGGTGACGGTGCATCGGAATCAGCCGCCCCAGATATCGATCCTGACGGCCGACACGATATATCAGCAGTGCACACCCACGACCATCTGCCTGCCGGTGCAGGTCTCCGATGGCAATCTCAAGTCCGTGACCGTGTCACAGGGGACCTATGATCCTCAGGCGGGGACAGTCTGCTTCCTGCCTCAGGATTCCGGCGTCTATTGCATCACGGCCACAGCCACCGACAGCTGCGGTTCAGTGGCGACGGCCGAGGCCTGTGTGCGGGTGATCTACGGATCCCACGTATCGCTGGCGTGTCCCGGGCCGATGCAACCGATCGTCTCATGTCAGCCGGAAACCGTCTGCGTGGCGGTTCCGATTGCCGGTCAGTACAATTCGCTCGAGCTGAACTACGGCCAATATCGCGACGGCATGATTTGCTTCCTCGCCGACACAACCGGCCTCTACAAGCTGACACTCAAGGCGACGGCCGATTGTAATGCGGATTCCTGCACGGTCGAGATACCGGTGCAGATCTTCCGGCCGGCGGCGGTGAGCTGCGGTCAGAAGGATACGACCATGCTGCGCTGCGCACTCGGCGACACGCTGCAGTTCCCGGTTACGGTGACCGGCGACAATGTACAAATTGAGGTTCAGCCGCAGGGCGCCTTCTATGCCAACGGTTTTGTATACGTGCCCGTAACGAGCGAGGGCGCCTACAGTATTTCGCTCAAGGCCTTCAATGCGTGCAGCGCCGACAGCTGCGGTTTCAACGTGACGGTGCAGTTGAACCGACCGCCGCTCGTGACTGCCGGACCGGATACCACACTGGTTATCTGCGGCGAGCCGGGACCGGTTAGAATCCGTTACACTTTATCCGATCCGGACAACAACGTAGTCGAATTGCGCAGTTCGCTGGGTGTGATCAATGATTCAGAAATCGTCTATACTCCGACCCAGGTGGGCGTGTACACGGTGGTGCTCACGGCTCGCGACGGCTGCGGTCTGACGAGCACGGATTCGACGATCGTAACTATCGAGCAGGGCCCATCGGTAACGATGGTGTGTCCGCCGGCGGTGCAGAACCTGACTATACCGATACCGGATAGCGTCCATATCCCGCTCAAGGTGATGCCGGGCGATGCCCAGGTGACGGTGGAGCCGGCCGGGCGCTATGACCCGATTGCCGGCGAAGTGATCGTGTTTATCGATCGCGAAGCGACCTACGATTTCAAGGTGCGAGCCAGCGCTCTGTGCAGCACCGACAGCTGCATGTTCCGACTGAATGTCGGTCAGTACTTCCCGCCGTTTGTCGAGTGCCAGGGTAGTGTGAACATCTACAGCTGCCTGAAGACGGTCGATACCGTCTGCATGCCGATAACCATCAGCGGCACGAATGTCAATGTCGACATTCAGCCGATCGGTTATTACGATACCATCAAGAAGACGGTTTGCGTGCCGATCACCGAAGCCGGTCAATTCCGGATTCAGATTGTCGCGTTCAATGATAAAGAAGCGGATACCTGCTTCACCGATCTGACGGTAACCGGCGGCCGGCCGCCGGTGGTAACGGCGCCGGAACCGTCGAGTGTCTTCGTGTGCGGTCTGTCCACACTGGAGTTCCCGATTCAGTTCAGCGATCCGGACAATGATATTGCTTCGGTCGCCACCAGTTATGGCGAGTTGATCAATCGTACCGCGACGTCGGCGGTCGTGCGTTTCACGGCCGACACGGTCGGGACATACCATTTCGCCATCACCGTGACCGATTCGTGCGGGAACACCGCCATTGACTCGACACAGGTGACCGTGCAGATGAACAGCGCGCCGACCGTGAATCTCGGTGAGGATTTCAGCAAGGCGCTCTGTGCCGGCGATTCCATCTGCGTGCCGGTTACGGTGGCCGACGTTGACCACAACGTGATCGATGTGCGTGCAACGGGCGGCCAGTACATCCCCGGAACGAATTCGGTCTGCCTCAAGCCGGAGGCGGAAGGCCGGTACACTATAATCGTTCGGGCCACCGACAGCTGCGAGGCGACCGGCGCCGATACCGTAACTATCGACGTTCGGTTCAATAAGCCGCCGCTGATCGCCGGCTTGAAGGACACCTCGCTGTACCTCTGCCAGCCGACTTCGGTTTGCCTGCCGGTGCAGATCACCGATCCGGATAACGATATCGCGTCGGTTCACGTGAATCGCGGTACGTACTCGAACGGTCAGATCTGCTTCATTCCGTATTCGCAGGGGTCGTATCCGATAATCGTTACGGTTGCCGACAGCTGTGGAAACGTCACAGTCGACACGGCGAATTGTACGGTTACAACCGACCAGCAGATTGTGATCGGTTTCCCGAAAGATACCTCGATATTCCTCTGTCAGCCGGATACCCTCTGTTTCCCGGTGACCGGAGTGCCGAGCGACGCCACGGTTCGCATCAAGGGGACGGCGGCCTGGTGGGATAAGAACAAGCAGTCGGTCTGTTTCTTCTCCGATTGCTGCTTGCAGAACATCATCACGGTCGAAGTGACCACGGCGTGCGGAACGGTCCGCCAGGGTGTGTTCACGGTCAAGGTGCAGACCAACTCGGCGCCGCTTGCGCTGCTGCCGCGCGACACGACTATCATACAGTGTGCGCCGACCCAGATCTGCCTCCCGATTGGAATTAGCGACGTCGACAACAACATCGCGAACGTTCAGGTTACGGGCGCGACATACAACAGCCAGGCCCGTACGGCCTGCTTTACGCCGAACGGTGAAGGCACCTTCACCATCACGGTCACGGTGACTGATGCCTGCGGTGCGGTGGGCAGCGACCAGATAACGGTCATTGTCAGGCAGAACTCGCGTCCGACCATTACTTATGTGCCGATCGACACGGCCATCTACCAGTGCCAGTTCTCCGAGATATGCCTGCCGGTGACGGTAAGCGATCCGGATGGAAATATCGTGAATATCAGCGCCATTGGCGGCACGTACAACGCGCAAACCGGCAAGGTCTGCATCATGCCGACCGACACCGGATTGAACTGTATGTCGCTGGTGGCGACCGACGCCTGCGGCCAGCGGGATTCGGTGAAGATTTGTGTGACAATCAAGGGCGGCGGCGGAGCGGACATTCAGTGCCCGGCCGGACCGATCGCCAAAGTGGATCTGTGCGCTCCGGGCCAGGTGTGCGTGCCGCTCCCTGTGACCGGCAACCGGTTCACGGTCACGCCAAGTTTCGGAACCTGGTCATTCAACCAGCTTTGCTTCCAGGCGGATACGACCGGAACGTATGTGATCAAGGTGATCGCCTCGGCGCAGTGCCAGAGCGACACGTGCGTCGTGACGGTCCCGGTGGAGATATTGCCGGCGCCGCTTATTACGTGCCCGGGCAACCAGACCGCTTTCCTGTGCGCTCCGGACACGCTCTGCTTCAACTTCACGACTTCGAAGTCGATTACGACGGTCAGAGTTACGACCGAGGGCTTCATCAACGGCAATCAGATTTGCGTGCCGGTGCTGGCGCCCGGAACGAAGACGATCACGCTGGTCGGCTCCGGAAGCTGCGGCGCCGATACGTGCAGTTTCACGGTGACGAGCACGTTCAACCAGCCGCCGGCCGTGACCGCCCGCGACAGCGCGCTCACGATCTGCAATCTGCCAGAAATCTGTCTGCCGTTCACGGTGACCGACGCCAACAACAATATCAAGTCGATCACGACTTCGCTCGGTCAAATCAAAGGCAATACGGTGTGCTACACGCCGCCGGCATTCGGCATTTACAACTTCACGATTACCGCGACTGACTCCTGCGATGCCACGGCCAGCCGTACCATCAAGCTGACGGTGACGCAGGGTGCCAGTGCCAGTATCCAGTGTCCTGACGGCGATCAGTTCGCTTCGATCTGCAAGGCCGACTCGGTGCGGGTGATTGTACCGATTACACCGACCAACGCGCAGGTGACGGTCCTTCCGGCCGGAAGCTACAATCCTGCGACCGGACGAGTTTCGGTCTGGATCACTCAGAGCGGAACCTACCCGATTACGGTTATCGCGACCGCGCAGTGCGGCGCCGATACCTGCCAATTCAACCTGAAGGTTGACATGGGCCAGGGGCCGCAGATCAGTTGTCCGGGGAATGTCGACACAACCATGTGCCTGACGTCGCCCGACACGCTCTGCCTGCCGGTCACCGTGACCGGAACGGGCGTGCAGGTGGTGGTGACGCCGAGCGGTTATTACGCCGCCGGATTCGCCTGCGTGCCGATCAATCAAGCCGGTTCGTTCTATGTCAAGATTACCGGCACCGGGACATGCGGGGTGGCTCGCTGCTCCACGCTTGTGAACGTGCGCGCCAATCAGGCGCCCGTGCTGACCTTGCCGATTGTCTCACCGATCGAGCGCTGTCCGCAGGATACCAACACGGTTTGCATTTATGACATCATTGCCACGGACGCCGAGAACCCGGTCACGATCACCAAGATCTCCGGACCCGGTGCGCTGACGACGACCAGCCCGGGACACGCCCAGGTGTGTTTCGTGCCGTCGACGATTGCGACCTATGAATTCGTGATCGAGGCGACGGATGGCTGCCAGACGGTTCGCGATACGCTCATGGTGCCGTTCATACAGCGGCCGGATTGCGATGTCTGCGTGAAAGTGGATATTGATGCGGGTGAGTGCACGCCGGTCGGTTTGCGCAAGAATGTCGATATCAGGGTGAAAGCCAATACCCAGATAGCCGGGTTCGATCTGCTGATGAAGTATGATCCGACCGCGATCTCATTCCAGACGGCATACATCACCGGCTCCGATATTCAGGGCTGGGAGTACTTCACGTACAACCTGAACAACGCCAATTGCGGCGGCGGCTGCCCGTCAGGCCTGGTGAGGTTTGTGGGGCTTGCCGACATCAACAACGGCGCGCACCATCCGCCGGATTCGACCTTGCAGCCGAACGGCATCCTGGTGCGGGTCGAGTTCCAGGTCTCCAACAACCAGAATCTCGGCGGCCAATTCGTGCCGATCACCTTCGTGTGGTATGATTGCGGCGACAATACGTTCGCCGACCCGACCGGCAACCTGCTGTATCTCGACAACCGCATTTACAGCAACGAAAGCGTGCTGATCTGGGACGAAAACGACAACGCCAATTATCCGGAATCCGGTCGCCTGCCGAATGTCGGCGCTCCGGACGTGTGTATCGACCCGCTGGCCAAGACGGTGCCGGTTCGGTGCGTGGAATTCTATAACGGCGGCGTCTGCATTATCCATCCCGATTCGATCGACGACCGGGGTGATATCAACCTCAACAATATCGCGTACGAAGTCGCCGACGCGGTGGTCTTCACCAACTACTTCACGCGCGGTCTGCAGGCGTTCACGATCAACGTCCAGGGCCAGATTGCGGCCACGGATGTCAACGCTGATGGCCTGACGCTGACGGTGGCGGACCTGACGCTCCTGATTCGCGTGATCATCGGCGATGCCTCGCCGAAGCCGAAGACCGTCCCGTACACGGAGAAGATGCTTGTCACCACGCGGCAGTCGGGCGGCGTGCTGACATTCGAGACCGAGGCAGTGGACAATATAGGTACGGCCTGGCTGGTCTGCGATGTCGATGCCGGCCTGCAATTGGGCGAGCCGAAAGTGATCGGCGCCGCTCAGGGTATGGATCTCAAGTACTCGTATGAGAACGGTCAGCTTCGCATGCTGGTGTACAATATCGGGCGGAACCGGATCGAGCCGGGCAAGCACGATATCATCGAAATACCGTACACCGGCGAGGGCGATCTGAAAGTGCAAAAGATCGACGCCTGTGATTACGACGGTCGCAGCTATGTTGTGGCGGCGAAGCAGTTGGTGCCCAGCGACTACGTGCTCAACCAGAACTATCCGAACCCGTTCAACCCGGACACGCGGATCAGTTTCGGGCTGCCCGTGGCCGCCAACTGGACGCTCCGAATATTCAACCTGTCCGGTGCGCTGGTGCGCGAGTACAGCGGTTTGAACGAGGCCGGATCGGTCGAAATATCGTGGAACGGAATGAACCAGCAGGGAATGCCGACAGCGTCGGGCGTGTACTTTTATCGCCTCGAGGCGGGCAATTTCAGCGCGACGAAGAAGATGATTCTGCTCAAGTAAGACAAACAACCCCCTTCTATCTTTCCTCAGAGTGCGCCCTGTCCTACCAGCAGGGCGTTCTCATTTGTGGTAGGCGGTGCCGTGAATAATCGTATACGCGCGGTAAAGTTGTTCCAGCAGGACAATGCGGGCGAGCTGATGCGAGAAGGTCAGCGGCGAAAGGGAATAGACGTCGTCGGCCGCATCGATCAGCCGCGGCGCCAGCCCGTACGGCCCGCCGATCAGGAAAGTCACCGTACCGCCGGACGTGAGTTCCAGCGAGCGGATGGCTTTGGCGAAGCCGGCGGAGTCAAAACGTTTGCCTCTGTCGCTCAGCGCGATTGTTTTCCCTTTGCCCAGTTCGCGGGCAATTCTCTCCGCCTCGCGCTCCATGATCTGGGCCGGTGGCAGGGAAGAGGCGCCTTTGGGAGAGGGGAGTATCTTTGTCTCAACCCGGGCCCACCGACTGATGAGCTTGGTGTAATGTTCGCAGCCGTCGGCGATCCATTGATCTTTCGGTTCGCCGATCGCAATAATGCGAATCTTAAGCATGAGGAATCAATTTAACCAATAGCTGCCGCGAGCGGGGGCCGTCGAACTCGCAGAAGAAAATCGCCTGCCATCGGCCGAGCACCAGTGACCGCTTCTCGAACATAACCTGCACCGAAAATCCCATCAACGAGGCCTTGATATGCGCATCGGAGTTCCCCTCGCTGTGGGCATACCGATCGGATTGAGGAATCCTCTCGCGAAGCACTGAGAGAATATCGGACTTTACATCCGGATCGGCATTCTCGTTGATCGTAATACCGGCCGTGGTGTGCGGCACGAAGCAGATCGCGAGGCCGGATTCCGAAGGGGATTGCCGCACGATCTCCTCCACCTTGGCGGTCACGTCGATCATCTGGTCGCGGCTGTGCGTCTGTACGGCAATCTGCTGAATCATGAGAAGAGCGCCTCCGCGAATTTGCGGGAGTCGAAGCGCTGGAGATCTTCGATTCCTTCGCCCAGCCCGATGAAGTCAACCGGCACGCCCAGTTCCTCGGCAATGGCGATAATGACGCCGCCCTTGGCGGTGCCATCGAGTTTGGTGATAATCAGACCGTCGCAGCCGACCGCGTCCGTAAACACTTTTACCTGAGAAAGGGCGTTCTGGCCGGTAGTGCCGTCGAGTATCAACTTGCTGTACACGGGTGAATCCGGGACGGCCTTCAAAACTACGCGCTTGATCTTCTGCAACTCCTCCATCAAATGACCCTTGGTGTGCAGGCGGCCGGCCGTGTCGATCAAAAGCAGGTCAATGCCGCGCGCCCGCGAAGCGGAGGCGGCATCGAACGCCACGGCGGCGGGATCGGCATCCTGCTGGGTCTTGATGATCTCCACACCGCTGCGCTGCGCCCAGATGCTGACCTGCTCGATCGCGGCGGCCCGAAACGTGTCGCAAGCGCCGATCATCACTTTCTTTCCCTGACCTGCGAAATAGGTGGCGAGTTTGCCGATGGTGGT
>PQAP01000019.1 GCA_003105265.1 candidate division GN15 bacterium
CAACTGGCGGCGGGGTTGAAGCTTCCGTCTGACGGCGCCGTGTTCATGAGTGCCAATCACCGGGACAAGCTCAATTTGATTCCGATCGCCCGCAAGTTTATTGCACTCGGCTTCCGGATTGTAGGGACAGCCGGCACTGTCCGGACGTTGCGCGACGCCGGATTGCCCGCCGAGCAGCTCTGGAAAGTGAGCGAGGGTCGCCCCAATTGTGTCGATGCCATCAGGAATCGACGGATCGATCTGATAATCAACACCCCGCTCGGCGAGACATCCTTTAAGGATGGCTGGGCGATCCGCACGGCGGCAATTCAGCACGGTGTTCCCTGCATCACGACACTCTCCGGCGCCTCGGCTGCAGCAGCCGCCATTGCCGCGCTGCGCGGCGACCGGGCGCAGATTATCTGCTTGCAGGATTTGCACCGCGAACCATGACATGGTATAGTTAAGCATGAGCATCTGGGCCCTGATCAGCGTCGCGTTCGCTCTGGCGATGGATGCCTTTGCGGTCGCCCTTGCGGTCGGCGCCCGGCTGGAAAAGCTCTCCTACCGACCCGTCTTCCGGCTCTCGTTTCATTTCGGTTTGTTTCAGTTTCTAATGCCGATCATCGGCTGGCTGGTCGGGCGGCAGGTGGAACGGTATGTCCTGAGCGTGGATCACTGGATCGCCCTCGCCTTGCTGGCGTTGATCGGCGGCAAAATGATCTGGGAATCTTTTCAGCACGACGGCACCGAGTCTGCTCTTGCCGATCCGACCCGCAAGTGGTCGTTGATCGGGCTGTCGATCGCGACGAGCATCGACGCTCTGGCGGTGGGCCTGAGCTTGGCGCTGCTGGACGTGCAAATCGTGGGCGCCAGCATTGTGATCGGGATTGTCGCCGCCGGGATGACGCTAATCGGCATGCGATTCGGCCGGGCACTGGGGGAGCGGTTCGGACAGCGAATGGAGCTGATCGGCGGACTGGTGCTGGTAGCGATCGGCGTAAGAATCGTTCTGCAGCACACCGGGGTTATCAGTTAAGATGGCAACACCGGTTCAACCAACAGTGCGCGAACGCTACGCTCACCTCTTTCGCGCTTTTCGGTATCGCAACTACCGACTGTTCTACGCCGGACAGGGAATCTCGCTTATCGGGACGTGGATGCAGCAGGTGGCCACCGGCTGGCTGGTGTACCGGATGACCAATTCCCCTTTTCTGCTGGGGATGGTCGGCTTTCTCGGCAATGCGCCAAGTTTGGTTCTTGCGCCGTTCGCCGGTGTGCTGGCGGATCGGTGGAGCCGCCTCAAGCTGATGGTGGCAATACAGACGCTGGCTATGCTGCAGGCGCTGGTGCTGGCGGTTCTCGTTCTGTCCGGCCACATCACGGTGGCCTGGATACTTGGCCTGAGCATCGTACTGGGTGTGATCAACGCGTTTGACCTGCCGGTGCGACAGGCCTTTGTAATGGATATGATTGACGACCGCGACGACCTCAGCAATGCCATCGCGCTCAATTCCTCTATGGTCAATGGTTCGCGATTAATCGGACCGTCACTGGCCGGCATCCTGATCGGGCTTGTTGGCGAGGGAATCTGTTTTCTGGCTAACGGCCTGAGTTATATAGCGGTGATCGCCGCCCTGTTCGCGATGCGGCTTCGGCCGAGACAAACAGTGCCGCACCATCCATCAATAGCGCACCATCTGAAGGAAGGGATCCGCTATGCGTGGGAGTTCAAGCCCATCCGGGACATTATATTGCTGCTGAGCGTGGTGAGCTTGATGGCGATGCCATATATCGTGCTGATGCCGATCTTCGCCCGCGATGTGCTCAAGTCGGGGCCAAACACGCTCGGGTTTCTGATGGCGTCGGTGGGGGTAGGGGCGCTGGTCGGATCGGGGATCATGGCGTCGCGGAAATCGGTGCGCGGCTTAACGCGTATCATACCGATGGCCGCGGCGCTCTTCGGCGCCGGACTCGTGGCGTTTTCATTTTCCCGATTCCTGCCGCTGTCACTTATCCTCATGGCCGTGGCCGGCGTCGGCATGATGCTGAACATGAACTCCTGCAATGCGGTGCTTCAGACGATCGCGGATGAAGACAAGCGCGGGCGGATCATGAGTTTCTACGCCGTGGCTTTCCGCGGGATGCTTCCATTCGGAAGCTTGATGGCAGGTTCGTTTGCCGCCTGGATGGGTGCACCGTACACGCTGATGATCGGTGGCCTCTGCTGCATCCTGGGCGCCCTCCTGTTCGCCCGGCAACTTCCCGCAATTCGAAAGGCGGTCCGTCCGATTTACGTTCAGCAGGGAATCATCCCCCCGTCACCGGAACCAACCGAGCCGTCGCGAATGATCTCACCCGACGAGGGATA
>PQAP01000020.1 GCA_003105265.1 candidate division GN15 bacterium
ATCGTACGACGGAAAGTTGATATCCTGCTATCCGCTTTTGCGTCACAGGCCGGGAAACACTGGTTCGATCG
Source organism: candidate division GN15 bacterium (assembly GCA_003105265.1). GTDB lineage: Bacteria > Zixibacteria > MSB-5A5 > GN15 > FEB-12 > FEB-12. Next base: position 72 of record PQAP01000020.1, read on the forward strand.
TGAAACCTTCGAGGCCATGATGCGATTGCGCGGTCTGGAGTCGGCTTCCCGCTATGCAGAGGCGTTCTACGGCCGGAAATTGACGCTTGAACTGAAGTAGCGGTTCCGGTCGCCCCCGGTGCGACCTCTTCCCTTACGTATCGAATATTCGTCGATATTGCTCTTCGACCAGCGACGAGGCATCGCTGGCCCGCTGTGAAAGCGACCGGCTGACAGGCGCGGCATTTTGCTCCAGTCGCACGAACATCTTCTGCAAGTCCTCGAGCGTGAAATGATCGATATTCAGGCAGTAATCCGGCTGCCCCATGTACGCCATCATATCGCTGGTCTTCGGATGATAGGCCAGCCCCACGACCGGCTTCTGCATTATCAAGGGGATGAGAATTCCGTGGAAGCGGGATGCTACAAGCAGGTCGCAATCGCGAACCGAGTCGACCATATCGGCCAGCGTCGAAATCGGCCGGCTGATAAGCCCGTCCTTTGCGCGCAGATGGCCGGAATCTCTGACCGCCCTTTCGATTTCATGCACCACCAGTTCATCGGTATATAACTTGGTCCAGAATGGAAAGACCGTGTAGCCGCGCTCGATCAGCCACAGCGAGAACTGAGCCAACCGCTGCACGAATTCCGCGTATTTCGCGGCGTCGGATTTCTGCCAGTAGCGGTGATCAAAGTACGGCACCGGAATAATACCGACCACGCGTTTTCGGTCCAGTCGGGGATGGATGTCCGCTCTGGCAATAGCCAGATTGCATGCCAGATCGGGATACACGTAGTTATCCCCCCTGACGCCAATGCTCTCAATCAGGCCTTTGGAGTATTCGTCGCGATACGAACGGTAGTGTGCCAGCCGCAGCGCCCGGCGGATGAAGAACCGGCTGAGCGTGGCATTGATCGGCCCGGCACCGACACTCAGGAATACCAGCTTAATTCCTCTCAGCCGGGCCATGACCGACCACTTGAACAGCGTATACGGAAACGCCCACGCGCCGCCGAATCCGTCCATCAACTGGCCGGATCCCGAAATGATCAGCATGCCGACGCCGTCCAGCGTGCGGAATGCTCTGAAAAGAAAACGGCTCTCCCGCCAGACCTCGCCCAACGTCCTCGGCAGACGCCAGACCAACCTGGCCGCCGGGTAAGCGAGTGGGACGCTTTTAATTATCTTTTTGACGCGTTCACGAAGCGTATCTTTCTCCGAAGACGGCGATGCTTCACGTGGCGGCACGGTGCTGACAGCGGGAGAAGACCGGACCGCCCTCCGTATGTTGAACGCCTGAATGCCGTGTCGCTTTTCGGTATCAGCAGGGTTCACGCAGAACCCGACGATCATTGCTTGCGGAGCATGGCGCCGCACCGATTGAATGACCGCGGCGATTATCGCTTCGTCACCAAGATTGCCGTTTCCGTAATGACCGAAGATTCCGACTTTGTTCAGTTCGCGTCCGCCCATGGATGGCCCTGTGATTCCCTCATCGAGACACCAATGACATTCATCGGCGTCCCGGAGTCAATAATAGTTCTATTGCACTATGCATTCGCCATCTCATTTAGTCGGGGTTTTCAATCTGCAGAAATCGAGGGCTATCGGAGTCGCGAAATACCGGACCGTCGCGCGCCCAACACATTGAATAGTATAGGATTGGCTCGTCGACCCAAATGAAGAAGCCACCCCGGTTGGGGTGGCTTCCGCGGTATCCTACTTGCCCCTCTCCTCAAGGGCAGTTAGGAAGAACATATCCAAGACCGGTAAGGTAGTTCACCAGAGCGCTCAGGTCAGCCAGATCGACAATCCCGGTGTTGTTGACATTGGCCTCACCTTCGCACGGCAGAACAAATCCGCCNCCNGTGAGATAACTCACNAGGGCNGAAAGATCGGCCAGGTCGACGATACCCGTCATGTTGACGTTGGCGGTCGTGCCGATACAGCAATCGGAGCACGGACTGTCGACATGATAATCNCACCTGGTGAAGTCGGCGTTGCACCACGGGTCGAAGACCACACGATCATCGACCATATTCCCCTTGCCGTCAGGATTCGTAGCAGCGTGGTACGGCCCACAGTCGCTTCCCCACCAGTTGCCTGTGGCCGCAATGGTCGCGCCGCTGAAGTCGCACTGCACTCCGAATTCGGAGTTGACCTCGATCTTGCTATGGGTGACGCTCACCTGATAGCGGCTGTTCGAGCCGACGGTAGCCCACTCGTTGAGGTAAACCCCTCCCTGCTGCCCGGTGATCACGCACCCCTGCATCGCCACCGTGACATCGCCGTCACCGGCGGTGTAGACAAACACACCTTCGCCGGTATTCATGGCGATGGTGTCGTTGGTCATGGTAACGTTGACGGATGATCCGGCCTGCCGGTCTTCATCAGTGATCAGAACTCCGCCGTACGTATTGTCGTGGAAGTTGTTGCCGGTCACGGTCGCCACGATATCGACATCCCCGGCGTAACCGTTGAACTCGTTACCAATTCGCAACGCCCACTGACTGCCGTAGACGTTGTTGTTGGCAATATTGACCGTCTTGGTCACGCCGACTGCGCCGGTCGAGAAAGCATTCTCAATGTATAGGGCCGCCGACTGACTGCCATCGGAAGCTGCAGGCGTATTGAAGCCGTAGATCGTATTGTCGGTAATGCTGGCCGAAGCGGCGGAACCGATCTCCATGGCATATCCGAAGTCGCTTCCGGTTTTGTAAATGGAGCACCCGCTCACGATCACGTGTACGTAATCATGCGCCACGATCCCGACACGACCCGTCTCCCGCATCGTGCAACCGATGAATGACACCTGTGCCCGGTTGGCCGGAGTATGCGAAGGCGCCCGGACGTAGGATGTCAGCTCATAGTAATAGCCCGCCGCATCTGCCATCGACATGTTCTCGAGAATACTGTTCTGGACAGCGCCCGAGGCCTCCCAGAACAAGAAGCCGGAAATCTGGTTTCCGGCTATCGACATGTAGTCGAACGTGAGCGTGCCGAAGCTGATGTTGGTCGAATTGACCACGCGGATCGCCGTTTGGCGGGATGATCCGTAGCTGCCGACATTCCACGGCAAGAGCAGGAGCGGCTTGACAAGACAGGTAGCGACATTGTCACCGGTGATAGTCAAACCCGTCCGGCCTTCCACGTTGATCGGCTCGTTGTAGATTCCGGCCTGCACGTGAACCAAACCATTGTCGGCCACGGAGTCGATGCCGTCCTGAATGATCACGAAGGCGTCATAGCCCCACACGTGACCGTCGTTGGCTCCGCCATCGTAATAATTGTCATCAACCCAGACGACTATCGGAATCGGAAGAACGTGAATGACAAAGCTCTGCGTCGCCGTGCCGCCGGTATTAGTCGCCTCAACCGTGACATTGAAGTCACCCGCCGACGACGGCGTCCACTGGATAAGCCCTGTCGTGTTGTTAATAGTCATACCGGCCGGGAACACCGTCAGATTATAGGTCGGAGCCGGCGTGCCGGTAGCTTCAACATCGTAAGCGTACGCACGATTCACTTTTACCGTCGTCAGCGGCGTCGATGTTATCACCGGCTGCACCGACGTGAAGGCGAACGTCGCATGAATGGTATGGTTGTCCGTGACGTTCGTGAACGGATAGCTCGAAACCGCACCCACCGAAACGTTGTCAACCAACACATCCTCTATGTGATAGCCGGCGTTCACCACGATGCTGTACGTCTGGCTCCCGCCATAGTTCACGGTTGTCACTCCGGGAGGGGTGATAGAACCGTTCGGACCGGCCGTCGCAGTGATGGTGTAGGTATTAATGGCAAAGTTGGCTGTCACCGTGAGGTCAGCCGTTACGTTGACATCCGTCCTCGGGTTCGCGGTTGAACCGTCACTCCAGTTCACGAAGTGGTAGCCAAGGTTCGGTACTGCGGTGACGGCAGTCCCACTACCGCCGTAGTTGACCGTCTGAGGTGTGGTCCCCGAGATCGAACCGTTCGCACCGGCGATGTAGGTCAATGTGTACGTGTTGATAGCGAAATTGGCCGTTACCGTAAGGTCAGCCATCACGTTGACATCGGTCCTTGGGTTCGCAGTTGAACCATCACTCCAGTTCACGAAGTGATAGCCGAGATCCGGCACCGCCGTGACTGCCGTACCGCTGGCACCGTAGTTGACAGTCTG
>PQAP01000021.1 GCA_003105265.1 candidate division GN15 bacterium
GCATCCGGCAGCCGGTCGGCAATCACCACACGCGACGTCTGGCGTCCTTCGAGTGCTACCGTGAAGTACGCCTTGTCGCCAAACGCATCGAATCCGCCCAGCAAGTGGATGCCATTCCCGGCGCTTCGCACAAAATACGTGAACGCTTCGGGACCTGAATTCAACCTCTCCTTATCCGGATTGAGGTCATCCCGTTCCGCTTGCAGCTGCTCCGCGGTGAAGCCGAGATGAACCGCGGCATTCCCGCCCTGCCGGTTCACATAGCGGCTGTAGCCGTCCGCCTGCCACACGCCGTCTTTCGGCTGACTGGCGCGGTTGATCACGGCCTTAACAATGTCCTTTACATACATCTTTGTCCTCCTTCAAACACTACTTTTGCCTTACCAGGCAACGTCTTCGTCTTCTGCGTTGAGAAACTGCTCGTAGTTCTTGTCCAGTCCGGCTGCCATCTGCAACTGCTCGCGAAAGAGATCTTTGTGACCGAGCATCTTGTAGCAGTTAGCCAGCAGGAACCGGTTACAGGCGCTGTCAGGTATTAGCGACACCGCCTGCTTGAAATGCAGGATGGCCTCGTGATACCGACCGCTGTTGTACAGAAGGCAGCCAACGCTGCGATGCGCCAATTCATGGTTGCCATCCAGCTTGATTACCTCAAGCCAGGCGTCGATGGCGGTCTTGGCATCGGAACTCGATTCCAGCAGTTCGGCCAATTTGACTCGATATTCCATGTTCTGCGGGCTCAGCCCAATGACCTCGGCAAACACTTCCTGAGCCGGCGCGGTTTCGTTCATTCCCATGTACTGGTCCCCAATGAACCCAAGTTCGTCGACATCCTTCCGATGTTTCTTCCGGAGCTTCTGCATTATCTTTCGCGCTTTCTTAGTCTCTCCCAGCTTCTCCAGTACAGTGGCCATCGTGCCGACGAGGTAGACGGAGTAACCAAGCTTCCTGGTTCCATATTCCGCCAGTTCAAGAGCCGTAATCAGCTGACAGCGACCAAGAAGACGGAGCACAACGACAGCGCAAACCACCGCTGGTCCAATTGCGGGAGTGCAGCCGGCAACACACAGATTGACCGCAGCAGCATATTCCCTGCGTTCCGCATGAAGCTGCCCCAGGCCGGTACACGCTTCAAAGAGATTCGGCCACGTGGACCGGGCCTCTTCAAATGCCTTCTGCGCGAGATCCTTCTGGTCGAGCCGAAGATACACGTGTCCGACGTCACACCAGCTCATCGCCTTCTGCAAACACTCGCGCTTTTCCTTTTCGTGTTCGTACAGGTCACACGGTTCCCACATACGTTTCCTTTGCGTTTCTTCAGCTACACTTCACCCAAACTCTCCGGGTTCGATCCGGGATGTTCTTCACCCTTGACGAAAAAGCCGGTTAATGCCTTCTCGCCTGCGATCCGATCACGCGAGTAGCGACCGTCCTCTCGGACAGACTACTCCCTGCGCGTGATCATGTGACCACGACTAGCGCGCCTTGTAATGTTGGTGAAGATTGATTGAAGTGACTGAAAGGAATGCGAAGAAATCCATCGACGCCAGGGCGTCAGTCACTCATCAACCATCATCACATGCAAGACACCACACCACTACAGGCCGTTTGCCCGTTATGTCTGTGCCGGGCACTGCCTGCAAGTCCTTGGTTGGGCGTAGTGGTTGTGACGCATACTGTTACTCCGTTGTTTGGCTGTCTGTCTGCGATCAGATGACAGCCCGAAAAACCTGTTAAATGCAAAAAAGCGACCGCCGAAATTGTACGGGGTCGTGCTCTCTTGCGTGATTATACGCGAGAATATCACCTCAAGTCTCGCGTGTCAAGAGAAAAATAGACGAAGGTGTAGATTTCTTGCGGTTGCCTTGTCTCATCGGGGGTACTGCTGAAAGAACTGTCTCTCGGTCGTCTCGCGGCGACAAAAGGCCCGGCGCTGCGAGCACACATGCAACTCCGGGCCATTGAGTACTCAACCGGACTAGTCCAATTGAGTGTACCCCCCTCAAGTTCTGTCCCCCCAGTTCGGTCGGGCCATGCTCCGATACTATCGAAGTTCTGACCCGACCGCTCATACACTCGTTGTTATTTCAGCAACATCATCTTCTTCGTTTCCGTAAACTCCCCGGCCGTCAGACGGTAGAAATAGACGCCGGAGGCCACCCGTGAGCCGTCCCATGCCAGTGAGACTGTTCCCGGTTCCGAATGACCGATGAATTCCTCTATCGCCTGCCCCATCACGTTGTAGATGATCAGCGTATAGTCACTTGCGGTCGGCAAGCTGAAACTGATCGTCGTGCTCGGGTTGAAGGGATTGGGGTAATTGGCGAGGTTGGTTGGCACCAGCACGGTGGTGGCCGCTTTACTGCCAACCATCAGTACACAATCGGAACCGGCGAAATCCGCTCCGTTTTTCAGTTTGCCGATGAGTGTAACAGTGATGTAGTCACCCACCTTGACGCTTCCGATAGCTTTGGCGACGTCCTCCGCATAGAACTTAACCGCTAAATCAGTGAACCCGTCAGGACCGAGCGTGTTGCAGGCGCAGTTCCCCGATTCAGTTACCGGCGTCGCAACGTCTTCCAAAGACCATCGGACTGGCGAAATCCCGACGAGCTTAATTGTTGTCGGATCAATCTGCGTCACATCGAGATCAGTAGTCCCAAGAATGGCGACCGGGAGAATACTCTTCTCCGGTTTCGTCTCAAACGGCGTTAGACGTGCGTTTGGCCCGGCCCCGGTATTCGGATTCAGCTCGCCACCGTCGTAAGTTTCAGTCACGTTTCTGATATTTAGCGGATTGGGACAGGAGCCGGGTTTGATGTCGACGAAGACCGGCACGATTCCGCACGGATGATTCTGTATTGGCTCGAAGCATACGTCGTCAAAGACGTTTGAAGGGTCTTCCTGTTCCGCGGCTGTGAACAGTACAAAGAGACCGGACCTGTCAATGGGAGAATCGTCCACACAGCTCACCTCTCCGTGTCCGTCGGACCAGACATATCCAGCCGTAATCTTGCCACATGGCTCGATTTTGATATACCCCTGTACCCACTGGCCCATCGGAAAATCTGCGGGTGCCGTGGTCAGGGGCGTTTCGTCACTGGTACCGGTCTTGAAAACGCGGATTTGACCACCGAGTTGTGAACCCACAGCGCTGAAGGCGACCATATAACCCTGTCGGTACACCAACTCTTTCGTGACATCGGATGGGTCAATCATTACATACAGACGCGGCTCTGCATGAGCCCAGTCCTGACGGAACCAAGTGCTATATACCCCCGTGCTCGCCAGAAAATCCTTTCGGTACATCATGCTTCCCGGATCCCCCGGTACGCCGTACATGTGAATTGCAGTAGTCCCAGAGTGCGGGTTAACATCATACGGAGATTGTGTGCCACAGACTGACCGCCAGTTGTCAGTCCAAGTCGGGTAATCGAAGTTGTCACAGAACGACTGTAGGTTCTCCCCCGGATCCTGATCGAACTCTACGATGAACCACGTTGTGCCATTTACTACAGGCGGACAATCATTCCAATATCCGACCGATGGTCCGGAAGCATACAATTCAATATAGTCTTCTACCTCACCGCCACCGCCATTATTGGGCTCGCCACTATTCCAATGCGAGTATGTCCATAATTCGCCTGATACCCAGTTCCAGATACCTTCGGGATTTTCGTAAGCTCCCAACAGCACATGTCCCGACACTCCAACCATGCTCAAAATGAATGCGTTCTCGGCATCCGAGTGAACAGTGGCCAAATAGCCGCCATAACTTGCAGCAACACTCCTGCATTCCGCCCAGGACATATTTGAAGGTTTACTGACACTCAAATACCAGTGTCCATTTCCACCAGGACCAATGAATTGGGTCGGCCCCGAAGTCTGTGACAACACCGTAGCTGTCGAGACGAATAGCAGTGCGCATGCGAGCCACACAACCATCGCCGATCGGGATCTGTTCACCATACCTCTCCTCCTTCTGTGTTGCTATCTCACCGGAATGGCCATGGAATCAGCCGCCCGGCTGCTGTTTATTGATCTCGGTCAGAGGCACACAGCGAGAAGTCATTCAAGACGAGACGCCTTGACCACTGCGATTGCTTCCGCGCGACATCCTATGCAAACCGCGTGCGAGNTGTCCGTATTGAGAGACAACGTCAAGTAAGCGTTGAGATTAGAGTGTGAAGTGGTCGAGAAGGGTTTGCGCTGTGCGATGTGTACGCGGTGGTTTGTAGCCGGGCGGCTACNATGCGAGCGTCGCGTGNAGCCGGCCGACTACACGCGCTTCAGTTCGAGACCGAGCTCTCTCATCACTTTGTACAGTGTGACCCGGTGGATCCCCAGCATCGATGCGGCCATGGGAATATCGTAGTCGCACGCGAGCAGTATGGCATATATGTGGTCGCGCTTCCAGTTCTCCAGATTGGTCCTCAGTGAGTGATCGGTATGAGACGCCTTGTCGTTGCCTGCTGATTGGATTTGACGCCTAACATCATCGGCTTCGATCTTCTGATCATCCGAGAAGACAAGCAGTCGTCCTATTACACTCTTGAGTTCGCGGACATTGCCGGGCCACTTGTATTCAAGCAGCGCTTTCCGGGCCGTCACAGTCAGTTCCCGACGCTCCAAGCTCAATTCCGCTGCGCCTTGCTCGAGGAAGTGCTCGGCGATTTCCAGCAAATCCTCCGGTCGCTCGCGAAGCGGCTCGATGTGTACCGGAAAGCCGTTCAGCCGCCAGAACAAGTCCTCCCTGAATCTTCCGGCCTGCGCTTCCTGCCACAAATCCCTGTTGGTTGCCGATATGATCCTGACATTCACCTTAACCGACTTGATATCGCCGATCAGCGTGAATGTTCCGTCGTCTATCGCCTGCAGCAATTTCTCCTGCATGCGGGGAGAAGCCAGGCCGATCTCATCGAGAAA
>PQAP01000022.1 GCA_003105265.1 candidate division GN15 bacterium
GGCGATATGAACTACGCCTGGCCAACCGCTGAGATCGCAGTCATGGGTCCCAAGGGGGCAGTAGAGATCATCTTCAAGAAAGACATCTCCGCCGCATCCGATCCGGAAGCGGAGCTGAAGAAGAAGACCGATGACTACCGCGAGAAGTTTGCTAATCCGTTTATTGCGGCGGCGCGCGGGTATGTGGATGACATTATCGAGCCGAAAACGACCCGCCCGCGGCTGATCCGCGCGTTCGAGATGCTGGAGACGAAGAAGGACACGATCCCGGCCAAGAAACACGGGAATATACCGTTGTGAGATATGAGATATAGCCTGCTGATATCGCCTATTGCAGCGCTAATATTGACGTCTGCGGGACACACGAGTGTACAAGGGGACTCGTCGGATATCCGCACTCTGCAAGATGCTCGACGGGTAGCGGTTGTTTATGGTGAAAGTATCGTGCTCTCAGATTCACTGGTTGCAAAGGTCGACAGCGAACTTACTCTCCTGCGGAACAGCGGCTTTGAGCAGTTTGTCAACTTGCCGTTCTTCTTGCCTTGGGTTGCTGGGGAAATTGTCATTACAGTTGATGAGCCTGACCAGAATGCGTTTGTTTCCGGGACTCTCCCCGAATGGCGAGAGCTAGCCGACCAATATGGATTAGATGTGAAGAAAGTTGAATCGTCGTATGTTTGGCACAATTACACCAGGTACCTGACGATCTCATCACCTATTCCCTTCAATTCGTATTTACTTGCACAGAAATTTGTGGGCATGCCGACCGTAAGGTCGGTTAAGACATTACCCCCGTACGAAGGACTCGCTAGCTGGTATGAACTTTGGGTCCGTGTATGGTCGGATAATGAGGCACATTACTTCTTTAAGTCAAACCTCTGTCCAGAAGTCCACTTTCGCTACGACTATTTTGTTATCAAGGCTGACTCAATTTGGCGAGAAGGCACCCATTGGGAATGTACGCAAATGGATGATTCCGATTCTAGTATGACAATTGGAGAAAGGTATCGGAAATTGGATGCTTTCATAGATAGCGCTGAAACAAATAGGCCTGTGTGGGTCGATACGGCTCGTATTGAAATGCACAAGATCATGAAGTTCGCAAACTTCTCGCAGTTTCGGTGGGAAAGAAGGTAGTCCGAGACACAACAATGCCCACCCCCATCCGCAAACTCCTNATCGCTAATCGTGGCGAAATTGCCGTCAGAATAATCCGCGCCTGTCGGGATCTGGGAATCAAATCGGTCGCTGTCTACTCCGATGCCGACTCCGCCGCGTTTCATGTCCGGCTCGCCNACGAGGTCTACAATATCGGACCGGCGCCCTCCAATCAGAGCTATCTCGTGCATGATAAGATAATCGAAGCCGCCGAACGCTCCGGCGCACAGGCGATTCACCCCGGCTACGGATTTCTTTCGGAAAATGCCTCGTTCGCGAAACGATGCGAAGATGAAGGCATAATATTCATTGGCCCAAAATCCGAGACGATCGCTCTTCTCGGTGACAAACTCGCCGCGCGTGAGACTGCGCTGAAGGCCGGTCTGCCGTTGATTAAGGGCTCGGATATCGATTCCTCCGATATTCCTTCCGCGCTCGCGACCGCCAAATCAATCGGTTTTCCCGTGCTGGTCAAAGCGGCGGCCGGAGGCGGCGGCAAGGGGATGCGGGTCGTTAAGAGCGAAGACCTGTTCGAGGAGTCGTTGAAATCCGCGGCCAGCGAAGCAAAATCCGCATTCGGCGATGGGCGTGTCTATCTCGAGAAGTATATCGCCCGGCCGCGCCATATCGAAATGCAGATTCTCTGCGACCACCACGGCAACTGCCTCTATCTCGGTGAGCGAGAATGTTCGATCCAGCGCCGTCACCAGAAAGTTATCGAAGAATCGCCCTCGCCGATAATGACGCCCGAATTCCGCGCCCATATGGGCAAAGCGGCGGTTGATATTGCGCGTGGCAGCGGCTATGTCGGCGCGGGGACGGTTGAATTCCTGGTCGACGAGGACAGGTCATTCTACTTCCTCGAGGTCAACACCCGCCTGCAGGTCGAGCATCCGGTCACAGAAATGGTCACCGGAATTGATCTGGTCAAAGAGCAGATTGCGATCGCCGAAGGCCGGGCACTCACGATTAAGCAGGACGATATCCAGATTCGCGGCCACGCGGTCGAATGCCGCATTTATGCCGAGGACCCGGACAACGGCTTCATGCCGTCGACCGGCACGCTCAAGAGCTACGTCATTCCTGCCGGGCCGGGAGTGCGAGTCGATTCCGGCGTGGTTATGGGCTCGGAGATTCCGATCTATTACGATCCAATGATCGCCAAACTTATTGCGTGGGGTAAAGATCGCGGTGAGGCCGTAAGCCGCATGAAACGCGCGCTCGAGGAATACCGCATTTCGGGCGTTGAGACGACTATCGGTTTCCACCGCGTCATTATGGACAACGACAAGTTCGCCGCCGGCGCGCTCTCTACGCGCTTTCTGGAGGAGGAATATCCCGACAACGTCTACCGTCGCCTGACCGACGACCTCCGCGAGCGGGCCGCTCTCGCTGTCGCGATCGACAAGTACTCGCGGGAGCGCAAGATTTCAGTCGGCAGCGGCAACGCCGGCGCGCCGGTTAATCGCTCCAACTGGAAATTGACTTATCGCCGTGCCGGGCTTCGCCAGTTCGGAGGGAGCCGCTGATGGCCCGCTATCAGGTGACGGTCGACGGATGTGATTTCGATATCACGCTGGAATATCAATCCGAGCAGTATGTCGCTACGGTCAACGGCCGTGAATACGTGGTCAGGCAGACCCCGCTGGCCAACGGCCGATCGCTGCTCCTGATCAATAACGAATCGCTGGAAGTGGACATCCATTCAGTCGACGGCAACGGCGAGCGGCATGTCTTTATGGCCGGCGTGGAGATACTGACCTCGATCGAGGATTACGCCGTCGCGCAGATGCGCAAGGCCGCCGGCATCTCGCACGTCAGGGCGGACAATACACTGAAAGCCCCAATGCCGGGACTTGTGGTCAACATTCAGGTAAAACCCGGTGATCGGGTGTCCAAAGGCCAGCCGCTGATTGTGGTCGAGGCGATGAAGATGGAAAACATCATCAAAGCAGGCCACGCCGGAATCGTGAAGGCGATTCCCGTACAGGCCGGCGCCTCGGTCGAAAAAGGGGATACGCTGTTGGAGTTTGAATAGATGAGTCAGCGCGAGAAGAAGACCTCGTCCGGGATCTCGATCCCGTT
>PQAP01000023.1:0-53199 GCA_003105265.1 candidate division GN15 bacterium
TCGATAACTTCCAGCGCCGCGACACCCGCCACGCAGGCGAGCGGATAGCCGCCGTAGGTGGAGCCATCGCGCCCCGGTTGAAACACCATATCCATCAATTTGGCATTAGTCACCATGACCGACACCGGCACCAAACCGCCGGAAATCGCCTTGCCGAGCACGACGGCGTCGGGAACGACATTCTCGTGCTCGAAACAGAACATTTTGCCGGTCCGTCCGAGACCGACCTGAATCTCATCGAACACCAGCATCAGGTCGTGCTTGTCGGAAAGATCGCGGAGTCCTTTCAGGAATCCGGCCGGCGGCTGATACATGCCGCCCTCGCCCTGCATCGGCTCGACCAGAATACCGCAGGTATTCTTGTTGATTGCCTTCTCGACAGCCGCGAGATCGCCGTACTCTACTGTGACAAATCCGGGAGTCAGCGGGCCGAATCCCTCTTTGTATTTCTGGCTGGTGGAAAAGGAAACGATCGTAATCATGCGGCCGTGGAAATTGTTGCCGAAAACGATAATCTCCTGCTTGCCGTCCGGAATCCCCTTCGATTTGTAGCCATAGGCGCGCATCAGTTTGATCGCGGTCTCGACCGATTCCACGCCGCCGTTTTTCGGCAGGACTTTGTTGCCGTTGGCGCCGAAGCGGGGGCCAAGCTGCGGGACGATTTCCGCGGTCTTCTTCAAAAACAATCCCAGCGGGTCGGTGTAGACGACATTGGAGATGACCGACGCATATTTCCCGTGAAGCGCATCGACCAGCGCCTGGACAATCTTCGGATGATGGTGTCCCTGGTTGGCCGCGGAATAGGCGGCGAGGCAGTCCAGATATTTGCGATCATCGAGCGAAGTGAGCCATGCCCCTTCGGCTTTGCGTACGACCATCTGAAGTCGGCCGTAATGGCTGGCGCCGAACGTGTGTTCCCAGTCAAAGATCTGACTGTCGGGAATCTGTGAATAACCGGAGATCGGTTTCTTCATGGTATCTATGTGAGTCATGACACACTCCTTTATTTGAAACGTTTCTAAGCGTTTTACAGTGCACCGGGCCGTGTGGCTTTCGGAGCGTTTCCAATCATGGCCGAATCTAACCAGTTTCGGCGGGCGGCACAATGGCCACCTACTGATTATACGCAAAACGGGGAAGGATTGTTATAAAAATCGTCAATTAGGGACAATAGTTCACACAAAATGTCGATTGACAGAACATAATTTGGCGAAGGAAATTCGGTGCAAGTTGGCTTCTTCGTTGGAAATCAAGGAAATCGACAGGACACGTCTTGATAGCGCGGTAATGGTGGCTCTCAACGACTATCTAACCAGCACGCCGCGGAACATGAAGAACGCCGCGCCGACCAGGCACAGCCCCGCCCAGAGGTAGTCCAGCGTCAGTTTCTCGCGCATGTAGAAGACACAGAAGCCGGCGAAGACAATCATCGTCAGGATTTCCTGCATCACCTTGAGCTGCGGCAGCGTGAACATCCCGGCTCCGATCCGGTTGGCAGGGACCATCAGACAGTATTCGAAGAACGCCACCCCCCAGCTAAAGAGAATGGCTACCATGATCGGCTGAGCGCGCTGGTCTTTCAGATGGCCATACCAGGCATAGGTCATGAAGAGGTTTGAGAAAGTAAGCAGGACAATCGGTACGAACCGCATGGCGAAATCCTTTGGTGTCACGTTTCCGGCAATGCCGGGGGATAAACCCCGCCAAGAAAGTGTTTCGGCAGGTGGGAGGCAAACCTGAATTTTGAGGAGAGAATACCGGCAGGTCACACGCCCCGCCTGCGGCGGGTCGCAGGACCTGCCGGAGGGGGTAGCGATGCGCGCTAGCTTGTTGGTTCTCGACTGCGCTCGAACCAGCGGGGGATGCTCGAACCAGCGGGGAGAGCTCGGACGAGCGGGGAGAGTGGGGCTCGAACCGGCCAAGTGGAGCCACCGGTGGCCCGCTGTGCCGAGCGCAGTCGAGGCACGTGAATTTGGTTCTCGACTGCGCTCGAACCAGCGGGGAGATCTCGAACTAGCGGGGAGAGTGGGGCTCGAACCGGCGGGGGGTGGATCGATACGATAGGGAGAACCATTTTGCGTACTTCAATGCGAGCAGTGGACTGGAGGAGCCGGTGCGATTCTTGACTTGACCTTGGTGTCTAAGCCGGTTATTTTCAAAAGATTAGGCCTTTTACGGGAGTCCCTGAACGTGATATACGGCGTGATTATGGCAGGCGGCAAAGGGGAACGGTTCTGGCCGTTGTCCCGCGCCCACAAACCGAAACAGTTTCTGAAATTGACCTCGGACAAGACCATGCTCGAGGAGACGATCGAACGCGTCAAACCGCTGATTCCGGTCGACAACATCCGGATCGTGGCCGGTGAGTCGATGGCGGAACATTGTGTCAACGGCGTCGAGTATCTCGATCGCCGTCACATTCTGACGGAGCCGTTCGGGCGCAACACCTGTCTGGCGGTGGCGCTGGCGGCGGTGCACCTGCAGAAGGCCGATCCGGAGGCGGTGATGGTGGTACTCTCGGCCGATCACCTGATTCGCCCGGCGGAAAAGCTGCTTAAGATTCTCCGCGACTTGTGCTCGGTGGCCGCGAAGGAAGAGAAGCTGATCACGATCGGCATCGTCCCGACGCGTCCGGATACGGCGTACGGATATATCAAAGTCGGCGAGATGTACCAGACCGAGGGGGAAACGGTGGTCTACAAAGTCTCGCAGTTTGCCGAGAAGCCGAGAGCGACGGTGGCGCAGGAGTATTACTTCACGCGCCAGTGGCTGTGGAACGCGGGGATGTTTGTCTGGTCGGCCAAAGCGATACTCAACACGATAGCGGGCTGCCAGCCCGTGATGCACGAGCAGCTGATGCAGTACGCGAAAACAATCGGGACCTCGAAGGAACTGACCGCCCGGAAGGATTTGTACGAGAAGGCGACCTCGATCAGTATCGACTACGCCGTGCTGGAGAAAGCGGATAACGTGCTGACGGTGCGCGCCGAGATTGTCTGGGACGACATCGGCAGCTGGAATGCCCTCGAACGGTACAAAGAAAAGGACGCCGACAACAACGTGCTGGTGGGGCAGACGCTGATTGTGGATTCCTTCGAGACCACGGTGTACAATGATACCAACGACCTGATCGCCTGTATCGGCATCTCGGATCTCGTGGTGGTACGATCCGACGAGATAACGCTGGTCGCACACAAGACGAAGGTGTCGCAGGTCAAGGACCTGCTGGCGAAATTGAACGAGAATGAAAGAACGAAGAAGTTTTTGTAAGCTCGCGGTCGTCGTGCTTGCTGCGGCGGTTCTGCTCGGATGCGCGGTGAAGCCCCGCTATACCGATCAAGCGGCCGAGGCAGCCACGCCGGATACGACGGCGACCGGGTTCAACCCGCTGGGATTGGCGCAGGATACGGTGATTGTGACGTCGTCGAACACCGCCGCGGAAAAGAAGCTGCTTCACGAACTGCGGGCATCGCAGCAAGGTCAGCCGCAGACGGCGGCGGACTCGGAATCGCTGCCCGACAGCTTGAATCATCAGGTGTACCGCGTGCAGTTGCTGACGGTGGACAATTACAGCGACGCCCGCCGGGCACTGGCGGTGGCGGAGGAGATTTTCGATCTGCCGGTTTCTCTCACCTATGACCAGCCNTACTACAAGCTCCGGGTGGGTGAGTTCGAGACCAAATCGGATGCGGACGGTTATCTCGCGAAGGCGAAGACGGCCGGGTATGCCAATGCCTGGGTGCTGTTGACNAATGTGGGCGTGAATGAGCTCCGACCGCTGTATGAGAGCACCGCTCCTCCGGCACCACCCGACACCACGTCCGGTTCCAATGATAAGCATGACTGAAATTCCTGTTTTCAGGATAGACCCGGTCCACCCGGAACCGGAAGTGATCCGGCGTGCCATAGAGGCGCTTACGGCGGGCGATCTGGTAGTTGCGCCCACCGAGACGAGATACGGCCTCCTGGCCCGGGCCGACAGCGATCGGGCTATTGAGCGGGTGTACGAAGCCAAAGGACGGGGGCTGCTTCGCCCCACTGCGCTGTTTGTACAAAATGAGAGTGGACTTCGCGAGCTTGGCGACATGACGGCGCAGGCGGAACGGCTGATGAAAGCGTTTCTGCCAGGCCCATTGACACTGGTCCTTCGGTCGCGGGTCGACTGGGCTCCGCCAAGAGTGATGGACGGTTTAATCGGGATACGGTGGTCGAGCTCGGCTGTAATCCGGGAACTGGTGCGGCAAATCGCCTTTCCGGTGACCGCCACGTCGGCCAATCTCTCCGGATCGGAGGAATTGGAGGCGACAGCGCAGATTCGGGAAGCGTTGGGTGATGCGGTGAGCGTGTATCTCGATGGCGGCCGATTGAGCGGACCGGTCTCGACAGTGGTTAAGTGTGTCGGTCACGACGTGACTATACTCCGTGAAGGTGCGATCAGCGCTGAATTGATCAGGTCGCAGATTCGCCACGGTGGAGGGATATGAGCGACAAGTACACGATCCTTTTTGTCTGTACCGGAAATACGTGCCGTTCGCCGATGGCCGAAGTGGCGTTGCGGACGCTGCTCGACAAGGAGCGTCCGGGGAAAGCCGTGGTGATGTCCGCTGGGATCGCGGCCGCAACCGGGTTTCCGGCGACGATTTTTGCCATCGAGGCAGCCCGGATATGGGACTGCGACCTGTCACATCATCGGTCCCAGCCGCTGGACATGCATCTCATCGAGAAGTCGGACCTGATTTTGTGCATGGCGCAGGAACATCTGGCCGAGGTGCTTCGGCAGGTACCGTCAGCGCGCAATAAGGCCTTCCTGTTCAAGAACTTCCCCGACAGCCGGAGATTCGGGGAGCCGGTCGAGGATCCGATCGGTCAAGCGCTGGAACGGTACAATCAAACATTTATTGAAATCGGCGAGTATCTCGGTAAATTCCTGCCGGAAATAGTCAGAAGGATTGATGAAAAGGTTCGCGCGTAAACATCCGGTCTGGTTTCGTTCGATACTGGTCCTGACCCTGCTGGTCAGCGTACTGGTCGTGGTCTATTTTGTGACCGCCGCATCGGGCGAGGCCGACACCGGCAGTATCCGACCGGACACCATCACCGATCCCTCCAAGGCCCAGAGGGTGATCGACAATACATCGTTCGGCGTGGGGGAGAAGCTGACATTCGATATCAACTACGGTTTTATCAACGCCGGTTCGGCCACGATGGAGGTCAAGCGGTTGATCGAATATCAGGGTCGGCCGTGCTACCTGATTCAGACCACCGCACAATCCAACAGCTTCTTTTCCAGTTTTTACCGGGTCGAGGACAGTGTCGAGTCGATTACGGACGCGGTCGGAATTTTCAGCTGGTGGTTTCAGAAGAACCTGAACGAAGGGAGCTACAAAGCCCGTCGGGTCTGCAGTTTCGATCAGCCCAATCAGCGCGTGGTGGAAGGCAAAGACACGATTTCGGTGGCGCCGTTCGTTCAGGATGCACTGTCCACGCTATTCTATGTGCGCACCCAGAAGCTTGAAGTGGGGAAGTCGGTGTATCTGGACAATTATGTGGACGGCAAGGCGTATAAACTCGAAGTCAAGGTGCTGCGCAAGGAGACGGTCAAGGTGGATGCCGGGAGCTTTGACTGCATAGTTGTTGAACCGCTGACGTCGTCGGTGGGCGTCTTCAAGCATGAAGGCCGGCTGACAGTCTGGCTGACCGATGACCGTCTGAAAATGCCGGTATTGATGAAATCCAAAGTGCTGGTCGGCTCGATCTCGGCGGAGCTGATCGATTTCAAGCTGGGCGAGATTCAGGAGCTGTGACGCCATGAAGAAGCGGCTCATTTTTTCGCCGGTGGATCTCGGCAAAGTCAAACGTTACTCCATTCGTGAGCGAACCAACAAGACGTCGATTGCAGCGTTTGGCCACGCTATTCCGTCGACCGCCGGTGCGCGGAAGTTTCTTGACTCGCTGCCCGAATTCCTGAAAGCATCCGATCTGAACGAATTCATCACGCTGGCGATAAAGGCACGTAAGCGCAATAAGCCGTTTCATCTTCTCTTAGGCGCACACACCATCAAGGTGGGGCTGTCGCCGATCATCATCGATCTGATGCAGCGACGGATAGTCACCGGCCTGTCGTTTAACGGCGCCGGACTGATTCACGATCTCGAACTGGCGTTTTTCGGTGGAACATCCGAGGACGTGCAGCAAGGATTGACCGACGGGTCTTTCGGCATGGTGCGGGAGACCGGCGAATTGTGCGCCGACGTGGTGCGGCTGTCGGCGACGGAAAGCATCGGGCTGGGCGCCGCTTGCGGCGCGCTGATCAACCGCCGCAAGGCCAAGTTCCGGAAACTGTCGGTGTTTGCCGTGGCGCAGAAGCTGGGTCTTCCGGTGACGGTTCATGTCGGGATCGGCACTGATATTATCAACCAGCATCCGAATTTCGATCCGGCCATGACGGCTTCGGCATCCTATCGCGATTTCCGCACGCTGTGCGCAATCTGCGAGCAGATTGACCGCGGTGGGGTGATGGCGAATATCGGCTCGGCCGTCATACTGCCCGAGGTATTTCTGAAAGCGCTCACGGTCGCCCGGAATCTCAAGTCGGGTTCCAGCCGTCTCACGACCGCCAATTTTGACATGATTGAACATTACCGGCCGACGGTGAATGTGGTCACGCGCCCGACTTTTCGGACGGGGCGGGGCTTCAACTTTGTCGGCCATCACGAGATAATGATACCCCTGCTGGCCTGGGGGCTGAAAGCCGGTCTGACGGAATGACCGAGGTACAGCACCCGGCCGCAATCCAACCGGAGTTGATTTGATGCCCAAATTGATTGAATGCGTTCCGAATTTTTCCGAGGGTCGACGGCGCGAGGTAATCGAGGCGATCTGTGCCGCGATAACCTCGGTCGACGGCGTCACGTTACTCGATCACGAAATGGATGCCGACCACAATCGCGCAGTGGTGACCTTTGTTTGTCATCCTGACCTGGCGGTCGAGGCGGCGTTCCGCGGATATCAGAAAGCGGCGGAGCTGATCGACATGCGCACCCACAAGGGGGAACACCCGCGGATGGGAGCGTGCGACGTCTGCCCGTTCATTCCGCTGATGGAAGTCACCATTGAGGACGCCATTGAGCTCGCCAACAAGCTCGGTAAGCGAGTCGGCGAGGAGTTGCAGATTCCGGTCTACCTGTACGAAGATGCGGCCACCAGCGCCAAGCGCCGGAATCTGGCGAATGTGCGCACCGGTGAATACGAGGGAATACGTGATACGATCGAGACCGATCCGGAACGGAAACCGGACTACGGTCCTTCCATGATGAATCTCAAGGCCGGGTCGACGGCGATCGGCGTCCGTTTTCCGCTGATCGCATTCAATGTCTATCTCGACACGAACAAGAAATGGGTTGCGGACAAGATCGCCGATGCCGTGCGGGCCCTGCGCGGCGGGTACAAGTTTGTCAAGGCGCTCGGCTTTGAAATCAAGGAGCGCGACCAGGTGCAAATCTCGATGAATCTGGTCAACTACACCAAGACGCCGATCTTCAGAGTGTTCGAGACGATCAAGAGCGAGGCCGCCCGGTACGGAGTGAATGTTACATCGTCGGAAGTCGTCGGNTTGNTGCCGAACGACGCCATNGTCGATGTNNCNGATTTCTATCTGCGGCTGGAGAANTTCTCGAAGAATCAGATNCTCGAGGANAAACTGCGGTTGGCCGGAGTTGGCGGNNCGACGGCAGCGATCAAGGAGACATTCTACGACGAGGTGGCGTCATCGGCGCCCGCGCCNGGCGGCGGCTCGGTGTCGGCCTCGGCCGGNGCGCTGTCCGCAGCGTTNACGGCAATGGTCTGCCGGTTGACGGTCGGGAAGAAGAAGTATGTNGAAGTGAAGGACGAACTGTCGGCGGTGCGNGANAAGGCGGATGCCCTGCGGCTGGAACTAATCAAGCTGATCGACGACGACAAGGACGCCTTCAATGCCGTCATGGAAACATTCAAACTGCCCAAATCGACCGATGAAGATGCGGCACGACGCGATGCCGCCATCCAGAAGGCGACCAGAGGGGCGACGCTGATCCCGCTGACCGTGATGCGGAAGGCAGTCGAGACGCTGGAACTGGCGCTGGTGGTGGCGCAGAAGGGAAATGAGAATTCGATCAGCGACGCAGGAGTCGCGGGGCTTACCGGACTGACGGCCATTGAAGGGGCTTCGTACAACGTGCGCATCAACCTTAAGTCGCTCACCGACAAGGTGTTTGTCGATGCTACCCGAGCGGAAATGGAGTCACTGCGGCAGCGAGGACAGGAGTTGGCGGCTCAAATCAGACAGGTAGTGGAAGGCAAACTCTGAGCCATGTCGTATATTGACCTGCACATGCATACCGATTACTCCGATGGCGCCTGCACCGCCGACGAGGTTCTGGAGATGGTGCGATCATCCGGAATCTCCGCATTCTCAATTACCGATCACGATACGCTGGGCGGGTATCGCCATGCGCGAACGGCCTTGCGTCCCGGAGATCCCGAGTTGGTCTCCGGAGTGGAGTTGTCGGTTTTGATCGGCGAAGACGACGTGCATGTGCTGGCCTACCTCTTCGATCCGGACGACAAGCCGCTGAACAACTCGCTGCTGGCCTTTCAGCAAAAGCGGCACACGCGGGGACAGCAGATTGTGGAGAAGTTGCAGAACCTGGGGGTGGACGTCGCGTTCGATGCCGTTACCGAGACGGCTGATGGTTCCGTGATCGGGCGGCCGCATGTCGCCGAGACGCTTCATCGGCTGAACAAAGTCGGCAGTTATCAGGAGGCGTTTGACAAGTATATCGGCCGGAAAGGGCCGGCTTACGTTCCGAAGGTACTTCTGGAGCCGCAGGCGGCGATCGACATGGTGCACGCGGCCGGCGGAGTGGCGATACTGGCGCACCCGTTCATCGACGATATGGCCAGGCATATTCCGATGCTGACGGAGATGGGGCTGGACGGCCTTGAAGTAAAGCATTCCAATCACACGGCGGAGCAGGCGGCGCGACTGGAGCGTATCGCCGCGAAGCACCGGCTGGCTGTATCCGGAGGGTCGGACTTTCACGGTAGAGAGGGGAGGCATGGCGCGATTGGCTCTCAGCGCGTTCCCGCTCTTTATCTACAGGACTTGAAGAAGAGAGCCGCACAAAACCGAGGTCGTTTGTGAGATTTGTCGTCATCATCCCGGTCCTTCTTCTTATCGCTACGTCAGTTCTTGCCGAACCTCAGGGCGCGCTCTCTGCCGACCAGCAGCTTGGCATTGTGCAGGATTACCTCTACGCGATGGGGCAGCGCGCCACGCCCTCGGCGGCAGCGACCGAAGAAATGAACCGGCCCGGAAATCCGCCGTACAAGTGCGGCATGTCGGCGGTTGCGCAGTTCGTGCTCAACCGTGGCCGAATCGACAGGGGCTTGTTAAGTTCGCTCGGTTTGGCCGAGTTGCAGCCACGACCCGTTCTCCCGGATTCATTCGGCACGCCTTCGGGTCATTTTCTCATTCACTATACGACAACCGGCACCGATGCGGTTCTCAACCCGGGCCAGGATGCCAACGGCAACGGTGTCCCGGACTATGTCGAGACGATGGGGATGATCGCCGATTCCGTCTATCAGCGAATTATCGGAGATATGCACTATCCGGCGCCACCGTCGGACGGATTCTACCCGCAGGGCGGCGACAGCCGGTTTGATATTTATGTGGAAAACCTGTCGCCGTCGTTCTTCGGCCTGTCCTATCTGGATTCCGTGGGACTCGGGGGCGCCGACTCGCTCAAGGCAACGGCATTCATGCTGCTCGACAACGATTACAGCAGCATCCCGGGATATGAGACGCGGCCCTACGATGCCATTCGCGTGACGATGGCGCACGAGTATTTCCATGCGGTGCAGTTCGGGATCGACGTAACGGAGCAGGAATTCCCGCCGCCGCCGGCGGTCGGCCGCTACTGGATGGAGATGTCGGCAGTCTGGATGGAAGAGCAGTTGTACACCGGCATTAACGATTACTACAACTACCTGCCGTACTTCTTCCAGGTCCCCGGCCGGTCGATACAGCAGTTTTCAAACATCTACGACAACCATCCATACGGCTCGGTGGTGTTTCCGATCTTTCTCTCTGAGACGTTCGGCCAGGATGTCGTTCGTCAGATCTGGCTCCGGTGCGCCACGTTCGGTAGTGGTCCGTCGTTCCTTCAGGCGGCGCAGGCGACTATCGATTCCCTGTCAAATCACAGTGAGAACTGGTTCTCCATTTTCCGCAGGTTCGGACTCTGGAATTACTTTACCGGTGCACGGGCTTCGCAGGCGCCGAACAATATCGGCTATCCGGAAAAAGCCAACTACCCGATCATACCTGACTCCACGCAGGTTATTGGCGGCGCATGGCGACCGACAGTCGCCGTTTACCGCAGCTATCCTTTCACCCTCCTGGCCGGCGACAACACGACTTTTCTCCGTCCCGATCACAACGCCGCCGCGCTGATCAGGATGGAACGGATCGGATTGACGGAGTGGAAATACATGGCGTGCGGTCTCAACCTCAATGTCGACTCCATGTGCGTCCTGAAACTGCACGACTCGACCTGTGGAC
Source organism: candidate division GN15 bacterium (assembly GCA_003105265.1). Taxonomy (GTDB): domain Bacteria; phylum Zixibacteria; class MSB-5A5; order GN15; family FEB-12; genus FEB-12. The sequence goes on from PQAP01000023.1 coordinate 10,604, forward strand.
GGGAAACGGAGATTCCGCTGAGTATTGTCAGGCAGCACTGCGAACTGGGCGAACCGACGTGCCGTCTCCGCGACGGTTGCACTGACACCGTAAAGGTCAGGATCGATTCGACGTTCGACTTCTACGGCGGTATCGACACGCTGGCTCCGGTATGGGGATTGAGCGCGGTCATGCAGTACTGGCCGAACCGGGACTCCGGGATTACCGCCGATTCGATCATTGTCGACTCCGCGCTGCTCGTGCGGCCGTTCCCGAATCCGTCGACGCTGTTTGCGTTTGCGACATCGACGATCAATGCGCAGCGGTTCAAGTCAATTACGCTGATACTGACGCCCGCCACCAACGACTATACGCGCTATCATCCGGGCTCACCGATGCAGCTTGGCTACACGGTTCCGGAACGAATGGCGTACGATTCACAGTTGGTGAACAAGCCGGCGGCGATTCTTACGCCGTATCCCAATCCGGCCGTGGTTGGCGAGATGAACGGCCAGGACCTGCGGTTTCGCTTCCAGGTGCCGCTGGACAGCATGAGCTTGCCGGCGCTGCCCAATCCGAAAGCGGTGATCGATATATTCGATGTTGCCGGGCAGTACTTGAGAACTCTCAATCTGACGTTCTCGGATCAGGTGAGATCGGGCGTGTGGGACGCCAATTGGGATATGACCAACGGCGCGGGCTCAAAGGTGGCGTCGGGCGTCTACCTGTGCGTGGCCAGATTGTTTGCCGATGCGACGACGACGGTACCGATGCTTGAAAGCAAGGTGAAGGTACTGATTGTCCGATGACGCCGCCTCGGTTGATCACCCGCGTGGCGCTCTTCTCGGCCTTAATCTATGTTCTCTCCTGGGCGACGGTCTACCTGCCCAACGTGAAAGTTATTTTCTTCATTGTGTTCACGGCCGGATTTCTGTGGGGCGGGCCGGCCGGCTGGCTGGTCGGCATGATCGGCACGGGGCTCTGGACAATCTTCAATCCTTTCGGGCCGGCCGGAATACCGGTGGCGGTGGCCCAGATTGTCGGCGGGGGATTGTGCGGTCCGGTCGGCGCAATCGTACGGAAAATGCGTTGGGCGCGATTGAATCGGCTGACGCTCAACACAATTCTGGTCACGGCGGGCGCTTTCTGCACACTGCTGTATTTTGTGCCGGTGAACACCGTGGACGCCTGGGTATATCAGCCGTTCTGGCCGCGGTTTATCGGCGCGCTGCCGTGGACGGCCATCTCGCTGGTTTCCAACATGTTCATTTTCCCTTTACTTTTCCCGGTGGCGCGGTTTCTATATGCGCGAGAGAGTGAATCCCAATGACCGTGCGAATTCTTGTACCCGCGCTGATCGCGTTGGTCGGGCTGCTCGGGCCCGGCAGCGCCGCCGCACGGGGTATCGGCGATGCGGAGGCGGATTCGGTCCGCGTGCACGACTCACTTCGCGCCGCCTCCGGCACGCAGCGAACTGATACGGTACGCAGCGCGCTTCCCGATTCGCTCAGAGAGAAACTCGTACCGCCGGCGCCGCCGCCGGTGGTGGTGCGCACGCCGCGCTTCTCCAGTTTCGATACCCTGATTACATACTTTACCTCCGATCGGTTGAGTCAGAAGAAATTGGTGGCGCAATCGTACATTCACGACGCCGGCAACTACTTTCGGGCCGATCCGGGCTTTGTGGAGCTGAACTACATCATCACGCCAATGCGCAAGACGGTGAAGCCATACAACCTGTCCGGCAATCATCTGGGAGTGATGGAAAACGAGCTGGCGCTGGAAGCGTTCGATCATGTACCGGAACCGGATGGACTGCCGGATATGGACGATGTCCCCACCGAACTCGACAATGACATCTTCATTCTGCCGGGCGTGATGGGCACGCTGTTCGGATCGCGGCACAACGTGGCGACGTTGTTGACGCGGCCGATTCGCCCCACCCCCCGCGAGGCACATTCGGCGCTGCTGGTCGACAAAGGGTCATACGGGTTCTCGTATGCACGGGCCAAATATGAACGGAGTTTTGCCAATGGGCGCTCAATAGACCTGGGGCTGGGGTATCGCAATGGCGCCGGATATGGGCTTGGATATGGAGATACGTCGTATGCGTACGATGCTGACATCCTCTTGCCGTTGGGCGACAGGTCCGGGGTGAGAGCGACGGGCCATCTGTACAATCGGGGGGGCTATCTGGCAATTCTGAGTCCGGATACCGCCACATTCAACAGCCGGGATCGGTTCGATCGCTCGGCCCGCGTGCTGTTTGAGACGTACGGTTCTGACGGCAGGTCGCGCAGTTCGTTCGGCTATACTCATCTGAGGCAGGGTTCCTCCATTGGTCCTGATCAGCCGGGTGAAGGATACAAGGGACGATTTGACATCACGGGGCACGGCGTAGTCGGCAAGCGACAGTGGCTGCAGGGGAAATCGGTGATTTCGATTTCGGCCGAGGCCTCGCGGATAGAATATGACAATGCCAGAGAAAAATACGCCCGTTATCACGAGGACATCTCCATAGTTTGGGCGCGACCTCTTGCCACCGACAAGATAGCCCTGACTGCGGGCGTGCGCTCCGCAGAGCGTTTCGGTCTCATGCCGAATTTGGCCGTTGTGTGGAAACGGGAGTCTTCAGGAAGCATGTGGCTGGCGACCGTCGGCTACAGCGAGCGGGAACCATCGTTGCACGAACTGCACCTGCCGATTGAGCGGGCGGTGGTTTATGATCACACCACCGGGTATGCCGAGATCGGTAATCCGAATCTCGGTCGTGAGCGCCAGATGGTAGGATCGATCCGAGGCGAGGTCGGAACCGTCGGCAACTCGCTCGCGGCATCGGTGGTCGGGGGACGAATCTGGGACGCAATCGATTGGCGCCCGACCTTTGAATCGGAATCCGGTTCACTGGTCTTTTCACCGGTTAACGACAACATCACTTTCGCAACCGCCACGTTGACCAAAGACATACAGTTGTTGCGTCTGTTCAGCATTCGCGGCGGAGCCAGCTATCATTATCTGGATTACGCCTCGGGCCGGGCCAAGGCATACCAGCCCGACTATCAGGCCTTCGGCGGCGGTGAGTTTCACGTCTTCTGGAAACAGCGGCTGATTCACCTCTACGCCTACGGTGAAGCGGTCTACCTGGGCCCGTTCGACGGCTACCGCCAGACCGGGCTGGGGGAGCGGGTGGTGTTCAATACCAAGGTGTCATTCTCGATGGGGAATTTCCAATTCTACCTCGTGAATCTGAATGTCTTCAACACCGTATACGCCGATCGCGAGTACGATGACATGCCCGGCAACACGCTATTCTGGGGTTTTGTCTGGAATTTCCTCGATTGATCTCATCGCACGGGGCGCGGTGTGTCGACCAGCCAACCTTGACACTTGAGATACCGACAGCTTAATTGGACCCATTATGCACACTGATCTGTCCAGAGACGCCGCGTACGCGCTGGTCATTGAGAAGATTGGCGTAAACAATCTGCTCAAACACATTCTGGCGGTCGAGGCAGGAATGCGCCGGCTGGCGCAGCATTTCGGCGAGGACACGGACTTCTGGGGACTCACCGGCCTCGTCCACGATCTCGACTACAACGAAACGAAGCATGACGAGAAGCGTCACACGTATCTGACCGCCGAGTGGCTGGCGCCGTATCACCTGCCGGAGGAGATGATCTACGCGATCCACGCCCATCCGGGACATGTGCCGTGCAAGTCCCGCCTCGACTGGGCGCTGTACTCGGTCGATCCCACAACGGGATTCATTGTCGCCTGCGCGCTGATGCACCCCGAGAAGAAGCTGTCAGTGGTGGACGGCGAATTCATGCTGCGGCGCTTCAAAGAAAAGCGGTTCGCCGCCGGGGCGACGCGCGAGAACATGGCGGCCTGCAGCAACCTGGGGCTGGAACTCGAGCAATTTCTTTTGCTCGTTCACGACGGCATGCTGCAGATCTCGAGTGAACTCGGCCTGTGATGACCAGCACCTCGGTATGGCGACGGGATGTCGTGGCGTGGTCCTTGTATGACCTGGCCAATACCATCTATTCGATGAATATCGTGTCGCTGTACCTCAAACGATATATCGTGCAGGACCTCGGCAAACCGGATCACTATTTCGATATTGCGTTCTCGCTCTCGATGGCGCTAACCGCGCTGGTACTTCCGGCGCTCGGCGCAATGTCGGATCATACTACCAAGAAGAAGCTCTTTCTGCTGCTGTTCACGCTGACCTGCTGCATACCGGTAGGGTTGCTGGCGGCGGTGCCGCCGTCAATGGTCTTTGTCCTGCTGCTGCTGTTTATCATTGCCAACTTCTCCTATGAAGCCGGGATGCCCTTTTATAATGCTCTCTTGTATTCTGTCTCCGACGGCATGCAGGCGCGATTCGTATCGGGCATCGGCGTGGCGATCGGTTATATCGGCTCAATCGTGGGGATGCTGCTGGTGCTGCCCTTTGTATCCGGATCGATAATGGATATACGCGTGCCGTTCATCGCGGGCAGCGGCAAGTCGGGGGCTTTCCTGCCGACCGCCGTGCTCTTTTTGCTTTTTGCGATACCAACCTTTATCTGGGTTAAAGAAAAGCGCGTGCATCGGCCGCAACGTGCGACCATTCGGCAGGCGTACCGCGAGGTCTGGGATGGACTTCGGAACACCCGCCGGTTTCCGGGCGTTCTTAGGTATCTGATAGCCGACTATTTCTTTGAGGACGCTGTTGCCACTGTGATCTTGAATATCGGATTGTATTGCTCCATTGTGTTGCAGCTTCCGGAGAATCAGATTTCCATGTTCCTGATCCTGTCGACCATCTCCGCCGTCGTTGGCTCATTCATTATCGGTAAGATTGCCGAGCACTGGTCGCTGAAGAACCTCTTGACGATCATCATGTGGGGCTGGGTGGTGTCGCTGGTTACATTCGCGATCACCGATAATATGGCGGTCATCTGGGTACTCGGGTCGGTAGTCGGAATACTTCTCGGCGGTCTGTGGACGACATCCCGGCCACTGCTGGCCGAACTGGTACCGCGCGAAGACCTGGGACGGTTTTTCGGGCTGTTCGCCCTTTCCGGACGAGCCGCCGCGATTGTCGGCCCGCTGGTCTGGACATCGGTCGTGTTGCTGACACGGCCGGGAAGCTCGGCGAACCGGTGGTTCGGTTCCAACCTGCCGCTCATATCCTCTTCCGAAGTTCAATTGCCGTATAAGCTGGCGGTGCTTTCGCTGGCGGTGATGATACTGATCGGACTACTGATTTTCCGCAAGGTTCCTCATACGCGGACGGTGCGCCATGAGTAGCAGAGTGGGCAACTACCATCATTATTCGGGCGTGCTTCACGTGCACACGACGGAGTCGGACGGCACCAAAACGCTCGAAGAGGTCGTGGCAATCGGCCGACAGGTCGGCCTTGATTTTATCATGTTCACCGACCACATGAATCTCACCAATCGCGACCGGGGAAAAGAGGGGATGTACGGGAATCTCCTGGCGGTGGTCGGTTACGAGCACAACGATCTCGACGACAACAATCATTATCTGATTTTCGATTCTCCTGGGGTCTATCCGAAAGACGCGGCAGTGAGCGATTATGTAAGGGTGGCGGCGGCCGACAATGCGCTCGGTATCATTGCGCATCCGGATGAGATCCGGGACCGGATGGGGAAATACCCTCCGTACCCGTGGACGGACTGGAGTGTCGACGGGTATCAGGGAATCGAACTATGGAATCAGATGTCGGAATGGATGGAGAAGCTGACGCCGTCCAACAAGCTGCTGATGGCGTTTTCACCGCGCAAGTCGATGGTCGGCCCGACCGAACGCGTGCTCCGGCTCTGGGATGAAATCAGCTTGCGGCGGAAATGCGCGGGGATTGCCTCGGTCGACGCCCATGCGTTTCCGATCAAAGTCGGACCGCTGACGGTGGAGATATTCCCGTATAAGGTGCACTTCCGGTCGCTGCGTACGTATATAGTTCTACGAGAACCGATGGCGCAGGATTTTGAGACCGCCAGGGCACAGCTGTACACCGCAATTCGCGAATGTCGGCTGTATCTGGCCAATCTGCGCTGGGGAGATGCGGCCGAATTTCAGTTTATTGCCGAGCGCGGGGGTGAGATCATAACGGCCGGCGAACGGTTTAACAGTCACGAGGGCGTAACACTGAAGGTTTCGCTGCCGGCGCAGGCGGAAATACGGATGATTCACAACGGGCGAACAGTTCGAGAGGCGCTCACCGACCATCTGATATACCGGGTGGTTAACCCCGGTCTTTACCGCGTCGAGGCCTGGAAGGGAAGCCGGGGGTGGATATTCTCAAATCACATCAGAGTAGGAGTGTGAACGCTACGACACCTATGGGCACTGACAGCAATGTTATTGATCTCGCGCCAAACGCCATCGGCGAGGCAATCTCGCCGGAAGGCAACGGCCACCGAACCTGCAAGTTCATTCTCCTGCGACACCACGGGTCAAACGTGCTCGTGTTCGGCGATGTTGCGACGTATCGCTATCACGCCAACCTGCTGCACGAGTACTGCCGGCAGCGCGGGATTGAAACATCGTGGGTACACAAACCGGACCTGCTGGAGTCAACCGATCCGATGCTCTCCGTTCTCGGCGGCGGGTTCCTCGAACTCACGACCGACGGCCGGAGTGCGACCTTCTCAGGCAGTTCCAAGGCCTATGGGCCATACCCCTGGCGGCTCCTGGAATCAATCATTGTGACGAGCCCGGTATTTGCGGCCATGAAGGTCAGGGTTGAGTCGTGAGCGGACAGAGTGAATTGTGATTTGATTCGCAAGGCGTCAGACCGGCCGAATTCTTCGAACAACGCATATCCATTTATAACCGTTCGCATGGCAAGGGGATAGCGATAGGGCTCGCGGTGCAATGCCTTGGGGGCACTTTCGGGGGCGACTCAATGTTTATGGGAAATACCGGTTGACATTGGCCATCCGGTGATGTAAAGTTGCAGAAATTTGGTGGTGATTTTTAACTCGTTGAGCGACGGTATGTTTGAGACATATTACCCGATTCTCTTTCTGATCCTGTTCGCCGTCTTTCTGGCGCTCGTGATGGCCGGTGCATCGATCCTCATCGGCAAGCGGACGCGTTTAGGGAAGAAAGGGAATCCCTACGAGTGCGGCATTGATCCGGTGGGGACCACGCGCGATCCGGTGCCGGTCAAATTCTTTCTTATCGCCATATCGTTTATCCTGTTCGATATCGAAGTCATCTTTTTGTTGCCGTGGGCGGTGGTCGCACGGGACCTCGGCATGTTTGGTTTTGTTTCAATTCTCATATTCGTGACGTTAGTCATGATTGGCTATTTCTATGAACTTGGCCGAGGAGCGTTGAAGTGGGATTAGAAGAAAAAATCCCGGACTCGATCATTTTGACCTCGCTCGATAAGATGGTCAACTGGGCGCACAAGCGGTCGATGTGGCCGCTCGGATTCGGACTGGCGTGCTGTGCGATCGAAATGATTTCGACTTTCGCCTCGCATTTCGATCTGTCCCGTTACGGCATGGAAGTGATGCGGCCGTCGCCGCGTCAGGCGGACCTGATGATTGTGGCCGGACGTGTCTCGATGAAGATGGCGCCGGTAATCAAGACGCTGTACGATCAGATGCCCAACCCCAAGTGGGTGATTTCGATGGGGGCCTGTGCCTCCTGCGGCGGTGTGTTCAACAACTACGCCATTTTGCAGGGAGTCGATCGGATTATCCCGGTGGACGTCTATGTGCCGGGGTGTCCGCCCCGTCCGGAGCAGCTGATGCAAGGGATTCTGAAGCTGCAGGAAAAGCTGGAGAAGGAATCGGTAAAAGATAAACGCGAGGAATGGGGTCGCCAGGTCATTTGAAAGGCGCTGAGGCCGGGCAATGACGGTGTTTTCGGTCTGTTTGTGAAATTCGGAACTAAGAGATGGACATCAGACAGCAGGTTCGTGATTTCATAGCGCAGCGCTTCGCCAATGTCATCATCGGCGAAGACAACTTCCGCGACCAGCAGAGCTTTACCATTCGCGCGGAAGGGCTGCTCGATCTCTGCCAGGCGCTCTATAATTCCGATCTCGATATCAAGTTTCTGGCCGACATAACCTCGGTTGACTGGTACGGCGATCAGGAGGAAGGCAACGGCCGGTTTCAGGTCATCTATAATCTCTATTCGCTGAAATTTCAGTATCGCTTTTTCCTCAAAGTGCGACTCCCCGCCGACAAGCCGGAGATTCAGAGCTTGACGCCTCTCTGGAACGGCGCCAACTGGCTCGAGCGCGAAGTCTGGGACCTGATGGGAATCGTCTTCATCGGTCACCCGGACCTGACCAAGATTCTCACGCCGGATGACCTGGAAGGTCATCCGCTGCGCCGCGACTATCCGCTTACCTATGAAGTGCCGCAATTCACATGGAACAAGGACGCTCCGCCCGAGGTGATCAAGTAATGCCGGAAGCAAAGACTGTCACCATCAACATGGGACCGCAGCATCCGTCCACGCACGGCGTACTGCGCGTGGAATGTGAACTGGACGGCGAAACGGTCGTGAAAGCTCGCCCGGTGATCGGCTACCTGCACACCGGGATCGAGAAGACGATGGAATCGAAACTGTACTACAAGGCGATCCCGTGCACCGACCGTATGGATTATCTGGCCCCGATGTCCAACAATCTCGGCTTTGTTCTGGCGGTCGAGAAACTGATGGAAATAGAGGTGCCGGAGAAGGTGAAGTGGGCGCGGGTATGTCTCACCGAATTGACCCGAGTCGCGTCGCACCTGGTCTGGCTCGGCACGCACGCGCTGGATATCGGCGCGATGTCGATGCTGTTGTATACCTTCCGCGAGCGGGAGCTGATAATCGACATCTACGAGGCCTGCGCGGGTCAGCGGATGATGAGTACCTATTTCCGGATCGGCGGGTTGTCCGATGATCTGCCTCGGGATTTCGACAAGAAGGTTCGCAATATCATCAAAGTCATTCCGGAGAGAATGAAGGACTATGAGGCGCTGCTGACCAACAACCAGATTTTTATCAACCGCACCAAAGGGGTGGCGGTGATATCGGCTGAGGATGCGATCAACTGGTCGCTGTCGGGACCGATGCTGCGCGGCAGCGGCGTGAAACACGATCTTCGGAAAGCCAATCCGTACAGCGGTTACGAGAATTTCGATTTCGAAATCGCGACCGGCACCAACGGCGACGCCTATGATCGGTATCTGCTGCGGTTGAAGGAAATCCGGCAATCGCTCCGGATCGCCCAGCAGGCGCTCGACGGGATGCCGGAAGGTCCGTATCGGGCGCACGTGCCGGGAGTCGTGCTGCCGCCGAAGGAAGATGTGCTGCACAAGATGGAATCAATGATATTCCACTTCAAGATAATCACCGAAGGATTCAAGAGTCCGCGAGGGCAGGTGTATCAGGCCATCGAAGCCCCAAAGGGCGAGCTTGGATTCTTCATATCGTCCGATGGCACCAACCGGCCCAACCGGGTGCGTGTGCGGCCACCGTCGTTTTGCAATCTCGCGGCACTGCCGGCTCTTTGTGAAGGGCGATTGTTCGCGGATGTGGTAGTGGCGATCGGCAGTATCGACATTGTGCTCGGAGAGGTGGACCGGTGATACTGAATAAAGAGTCGGTCGCCCTGATGCAGAAGAAGGCCTCGCAGTACCCGCGGCGCAAGTCGGGTATTCTGCCTGCGCTGACGATTGCGTATCGACAGGTGGGGCATCTCAACGACCAAATCTACCGCGAGATCGCGAAGGCGATCAATGTGCCGTACGTGGAAGTAGCTGAGGCGGCGACATTCTACACGATGTTTCCCAAACAGCCGACCGGCAAATACCTGATACAGGTGTGCCACAATATTTCGTGCGCGTTGCTCGGAGCGGACAGCTTGGTCGAGTACCTGGAACAGAAGCTTGGGATCAAGAAAGGGGAGACGACCAAGGACAATCTGTTCACCCTGATTTCGGTGGAGTGCCTCGGTTCCTGCGCAACCGCCCCGATGATGCAGATCAATATGGACTATTACGAGAATCTGACCCGCGCCAAAGTGGATAAGATTCTTGAGGAGCTCAGGGCCAAGGCATGACGTTCTACTCGCCGGTCATCACCAATGCCGCCGAAGTCGCCGGAAGCGACAAGCTCCATCTGTTCCGGTATGTCGAGGACGCCAACCAGACGAAGATAGAGACCTACGAGTCGCACGGCGGCTACGGCACATGGCGCAAGGTCCTGACGACGAAGAAACCGGACGACGTGATTGCCGAGGTGAAGGCCTCCGGTCTGCGCGGACGCGGCGGCGCCGGTTTCCCCACGGGCATGAAGTGGGGATTTATCCCGAAAGACTCTCCCAAGCCGCGGTATCTGGTGTGCAACGCCGATGAATCGGAGCCCGGAACGTGCAAGGACCGCGTGATCATGGAGCGTGACCCGCATGCCATGATCGAGGGGATGGCCATCGCGGCGTATGCGATCGGCTGTCACCTGATGTTCGTATATATTCGCGGCGAATTCGGGCACTGTATCGAGACGGTCGACAAAGCTCTGCAGGAAGCGTATGCCAAGGGGCATCTCGGCAAGAATGTCTACGGCTCCGGCTATGACCTCGATATGATAGTCCACTCCGGCGGCGGCGCGTATATCTGCGGTGAAGAGACCGCGCTGCTGAACTCCCTGGAAGGGGAGAAAGGGATGTCGCGCATCCGTCCGCCGTTCCCGGCGATAGAAGGACTGTACGCCTGCCCGACGATCGTCAACAATGTCGAGACGCTGACCACGGTGCGCCATATCATGGAGCGCGGAGCGCAATGGTATCGTACGATGGGGACCGAAAAGTCTCCGGGGAGCAAGATTTTCAGCGTGTCCGGCCATGTCAAGCGGCCGGGGAACTATGAAGTCGAACTCGGATTCAGCTTGAAGAAACTGATATATGATCCGCAGTACGGAAACGGCATCCTCGGAGACAAGAAGCTCAAAGGGGTCATCCCGGGCGGGGCGTCGACGCCGTTTCTCACTCCCGATCAGATCAATGTAGGGCTGGATTTCGAGTCCATGACTTCGGTCGGCTCGATGCTTGGTTCGGGCGCAGTAATTGTGTTCCACGAGGATACCTGCATCGTGTGGGCGATTCTGAAGCTGATCCATTTCTTCCGCCACGAGTCATGCGGCAAGTGCACGCCCTGCCGCGAAGGGACCGGCTGGCTCGAGCAAATCATCCGCCGTATCGAACACGGCGGCGGCAAACCGGGGGATATCGAGAAGATAGAAGATATTTGCGGCAACATTCTCGGTCGGACAATTTGCCCGCTGGGTGACGCCGCGGTTATGCCGATTCAGTCGGCCGTTAAGCACTGGCGCGACGAGTGGCAGTATCATATCGACCACGGCAAATGCCTCGTTCCGACACGGTTCGAGTTTGTGTGAGATAGCAGATGAGCACGAGCACGACAACCCAGCCCGCAGTAAAGATGGTCACACTGACGATTAATGACCAGTCGGTGACGGTGCCTAAGGGTACGACTGTGCTTCAGGCGGCGCTGGGGGCGGGCATTCATATCCCGACGTTCTGCTGGCATCCAAAGCTCAAGTCGGTCGGCGCCTGCCGAATCTGCTATGTCGAAATCGAAAAGATGCCCAAGCTGCAAGTGTCGTGTGCCACCGAAGCGACCGACGGCATGGTGGTGAAGACTGAGTCGGATATCGTCAAGCGCGGGCGCAAGGCGGTACTCGAGTTTATCCTGGCCAATCACCCGCTCGACTGCCCGACCTGCGACAAGGGCGGAGAATGTGACCTGCAGAACCTGACGTTTGCGCACGGTCTCGATGACAGCCGATTCGATTTTCTCAAGCGGCGCCATATCGTGCCCGGAGTACCAAGCACATTCGACGATCTGCGTATCGGTCCGGAGATCATGCTTAATCGGAACCGCTGCATTCTCTGCTATAAGTGCGTGCGCTCCAACAAAGAGGCGTTCGGGGAATACGATATCGGCGCCTTCGAGCGCGGCAACGCGATGGAAATCAATGCCGCTCCCGGCGAGCAAGTCGCCAATCCGTTCTCCGGCAACCTCGTTGAGATTTGCCCGGTCGGCGCGCTCACCAACAGCGACTGGCGGTACAAGATTCGGGTGTGGTTGACGCAGACAACGCCCTCGATTGACATCTTCAATTCCTCCGGATCCAACATTCTCTTCTATAAAGAAGACCATAAGAACAGAATCTTCCGCACGATCTCGCGGCGCAATGACGAGATCGATGACGGCTGGATAACGGATGTCGCCCGCTACGGCTACCAGTTGGTGCATTCACCCGACCGCCTTCAGAAGCCGCTGATGAAGAAGGGCAGCAAACAGGTTCCGGTGGAATGGGAGGAGGCGGTGGCGTTCGTCGCGCGCCGTCTGGCCGAGATCGATGACACCAAAGGGTGTGTCTGTATCGGCGGGTTGGCGTCGCCTACGCTGGATCTCGACAGCTTGCACAGCTTTTCCAAGTTCATGCGGAAGGTGATCGGCACCAATAATCTCGATTTCCGTATCGACTACCGGAGCTTGCCGGAGAAACCGGACAGCGCCTTTTCGACCCTGTCGTCGCAGCCGTTCACGATTGCCGAGATAGACACGTCCGATGTCATCTTCGTATTCGGTTCCGACCTGGTGAAGGAGCACCCAAACGAATACCTTCGAATTCGCAAAGCCCGCAATTTCGGGCGGCCGTTAGTCTATTCAGTGAATTCGTTCAACGTGAAATCGGCCGATGTCGCCGATCGCGAGTTCATCTATGCACCCGGCACCGAAGAAGTATTCATCAATGGCCTCTGTCTTGCCGCGATCGAAGAGAATCCGGGGCTGAGCGGCGCTGACGGTTTGAAACGAAAGATTTCTCCCGCCGATCTCAACTCGGCCGCGAAGACATGTGGCGTATCAGCTGAAGACCTGAAGGCGCTGGCACGGACGTTAATTAACGGGAAGAAGATCAGTTTCATTGTCGGTGACCAGGTCAGCTTGAGCCGGGATCGGGAGGTTATTGCCGCGGCCTTGTGCAACCTGAATCGTCTGGTGGGGATAACGTCGCGCGGTCAGATGGCCGCACTGGCCCGCTACGCCGATTCAATCGGCGCGGAGAAACTTGGGCTCATTCCCAATCCGCATCCGGACGTGAAGCGAGCACTTACCGACCTCTGGGGCGGTTTCCCCGAAATGGCCGGGTATCACACCGAGGGGATGTTCAGCCAGATGCTCAAGGGGGAGCTGGATGCCATGGTTATCCTCGGGGCCAACCCGGTCGCGATGTATCCCGATCACGAGGCGGTAGCCGAGACATTCGAAAAGCTGGATTTCCTGGTTGTGGCCGACTTGTTCGAAACCGAAACGACAGCCATGGCCGATGTCGTGCTGCCGCTCGCGAGCTGGACGGAATTTGCCGGACGTTACGTCAATCTCGAAGGCCGGATCCAGAAAGCGGAACGGGCGATCAAACCACTCTATGAATCCAAGCCGGCTTACGCCATACTGGCGGATATAGCCGCAGCCGCCCGCAAGCCGCTGTTCAGTTCCGCGCGCGAAAGAGAAGAGGAGATTGAAAAGGTACTTGCGTGCACTACCGTGCGCCCGTGGCCGGGGGATTATCTCGACGTGCGACCGCCGGCAATTGACAAGGATCCCGCGTACCCGATCATGCTGATTATCGGCGATGACCCGCATCACCGCTGTTATGTGACCGAGAAAGCGGCGTCGCTTGTGAAGTTCTGCAGTGACGCCTATATTGAACTCTCGCCGGAGCTGGCGGAGAAATTCAAAGTCGAGGATGGTGACGCGGTGCGGGTGGAATCCAAATACGGCAAACTGATGGCGCCGGTGAAAGTGTCGCGGGTATTGGAAGGAGATGTTGTCTTTCTCCCCCGGAATTTCTCGGTAACGCGCGCCAACAGCCTGGTATCGCGCAAGGCGCGCATTGACTGGGTGAGAATCAACAAGGTGTCCGGTTGACGCTATGCTGGAAATGATCGTTGCCTCATCCATTAAGGTCATCATCGTGATGCTGGCCGTTCTTACCGGCTGCGCGTATGCCACGTACATGGAGCGCAAAGTGGTGGCGTTCATGCAGCACCGGATCGGGCCGTCGTACGCCGGACCCTACGGACTCCTCCAGCCGATTGCCGACGCCATCAAAATGGCCTTCAAGGAAGATGTCGTCCCCGACAAGGTGGAACGCATCACGTACGCTCTGGCGCCGATCGCATCGTTTGTCCCGTCGCTGCTGGTCTTTGCCGTGGTGCCGTTTTCGGCGGATTTCACGCTGGTCGGCAGACAGGTCACCGGGGTAATCTCGGATCTCAACATCGGCATCCTGTTCGTATTCGCGATCACGTCGCTGGGTGTTTACGGCATCGTGCTGGCCGGATGGTCATCCGGCTCGAAATATTCGCTGATGGGCGGAATACGCTCGTCGGCGCAGATGATTTCATACGAAATAAGCTATGGCCTGTCCATCGTCGGCGTGATCCTGATCGCCAATACGCTGTCGCTGCGGCAGCTGGTCGAGCAGCAGGATACGATTCTCCACTGGTATATCTGGAAGCAGCCGCTGGGATTCCTGTTGTATCTTACGTGCGCCATTGCCGAAACCAACCGCCTGCCGTTCGACCTGCCGGAAGCGGAGTCGGAACTGGTGGGAGGATATCACACCGAGTACTCGTCGTTCCGTTTTGCCATGTTCTTTATCGGCGAGTACGCCAATATGATCGCGGTCTCGTGTGTCGGCACGACCCTGTTCTTCGGCGGCTGGCAGGGGCCGTTCCTGCCGGCGGGGCTGTCGGTGATCTGGTTTGTCATCAAGGTGTTCTGTTTCATGTTTTTCTATATCTGGCTGCGGGCGACTTTCCCGCGCTTCCGGTACGATCAATTGATGAATTTCGGCTGGAAAGTGCTGTTCCCGCTTGCGGTCGTGAACCTTCTTGTCACCGGGCTGATAGTATTGTGGTGAGTGCCGGGCAGATGAGTAAGGGTTGCAGAGTATGAAAGAGATTCTGAAAGCGCTGATAAACGTCTTCCTCAAGATGCCGCAGGGGTTCGTGGTGACCCTGAAGCACGTCTTTAAGAAGCCGGTAACGCTGGATTATCCGCGTGAGAAGAAGCCGATGGCGCCGCGGTACCGGGGAAGACACTATCTGGAGCGCTATGAAGACGGCACCGAGCGGTGTGTTTGCTGCGGCTTGTGCGCGGCGGCCTGTCCGGCCGACGCCATCTATATGGAGCCGGAGGAGACGCCCAACGGCGAGCGCAAGGCAAAAGTGTACGAAATAAACCTCCTGCGCTGTATCTTCTGCGGTTTCTGCGAAGAGGCCTGCCCCGAGGAAGCGATCTTTCTCGGCCAGGAGTATGAGTTTTCCGATTTCAATCGTGATTCGTTTATCTGGAGAAAAGAGGATATGCTGGTCCCGCACCCGCGCAAGGACAATCCGTTCAAGCGGATTATCCGTCGCGTCCGCCGGGTGTACGGTGTGCCGGATGCTGCCCGATGACCATTGATGCCGTCATATTCGTTATCTCCGCGGTCGTGGCGATTTTCGGCGCGGCGATGATGATCGCCCAGCGGAACCCGGTTGCCTCGGTGCTGTACCTGATTCTCTCGCTGATCGCGCAGGCGGTGATCTACGTCCAGTTGGGCGCGCTGTTTGTCGGTATCATGCTGGTGATCGTTTATGCCGGCGCGATCATGGTGCTGTTCCTGTTTGTCATCATGTTGCTCAATCTGCGCGGCAGCGAGGAGCTCGGCAAACCGTCGGGCCGGGTCAGTCGGTTTACCAAGTACGTCATCACGCTGCTGTTTTTTGTGGAGCTGATTTTCGTGATTCGGGGCGTGGCGCTGCCGCCGGCGCCTGAACTGGTCACTAACCAGCCAGATGCATTCGGCTCAGTGAAGGCCGTGTCCATGCTTCTGTTCACCAAGTATCTCTACCCCTTCCAGTTGACGGGTGTCCTGATGTTGATTGCCGTAGTCGGAGCTGTGGTGATTGCCCGCAGGGAACATCCGGGTGAACTGCCCGATGACACCGCGGCGGAATCGACACTGGCCGAGACGCCGAAAGAGGGGACCAAGGCATGAGCGTACCGATTTCGGCATATTTGACGCTGGCCGCGGTGCTGTTTGGACTTGGCACAGTAGGCGTATTGATCACCCGGAATATAATCGTGCTGTTTATGTGCATCGAGTTGATGCTGAATGCGGCCAATATGGCGCTGATAGCATTCTCGCGAGCGCTTAATGTCATGGATGGTCACGTGATGGTGTTTCTGGTCATGACGGTGGCAGCGGCGGAGGCCGCGGTCGGGCTCGGCATGATCATTACAATTCATCGCAACCGCGAAACGATCAATATCGACCGCTTTGATTTGATGAAATGGTGAGTTAGGCAGTGGCTGATTACCTGTTTCTCATACCGCTTCTCCCGCTGATCGGATTTCTGATCAACGGGTTGCTGATTGGCCGTCTGCCGAAGCCGGTGATCTCGCTGGTCGGATGCCTTTCGGTCGGCGGGGCGCTGCTATTGGCGCTGCTGGCATTTTTCGAGCTGAAAGGACTTCCGGTCGAGGCGCGCGTGATGCAGCAGGTGCTGTTCGCGTGGATTCCATCGGGCTCGTTCCATGTCGATATCGCCTTTCTGCTCGATCCGCTTTCCGCGGTGATGATTCTGGTCGTGACCGGGGTCGGCTTCCTGATTCATGTTTATTCGGTCGGGTACATGCATCACGATGAGGGATACGGCCGTTATTTCGCCTACCTCAATCTGTTCACCTTCTCCATGCTGATGCTGGTTTTGGCCAATAACTTCCTGCTGATGTTTGTCGGGTGGGAAGGGGTCGGGCTGTGTTCGTATTTGCTGATCGGCTTCTGGTTCGAGAAGAAGTCGGCGTCCGATGCGGGCAAGAAGGCCTTCATTGTCAACCGCATCGGAGACTTTGGCTTCCTGCTTGGTATGTTTATCATCTTCTGGCAGGTCGGATCGCTCGACTTTGCGACGGTCATGGAGAAAGCGCCGACCGCGTTCTCATTCGGCGGTGGCTTGATCACGGCCGCATGTTTGCTGCTTTTCGTGGGTGCGATCGGCAAGTCGGCCCAGATTCCGCTGTTCGTATGGCTTCCGGACGCGATGGAAGGCCCGACACCCGTTTCCGCGCTGATTCACGCCGCGACCATGGTGACCGCCGGCGTGTACATGGTGGTGCGCTCCAATGTCCTCTATATGATGGCGCCGGATGCGCTACTGGTGGTTGCCATCATCGGCGCGGCGACCGCGCTGTTTGCGGCGACAATCGGTCTGGTTCAGAATGATATCAAACGGGTGCTGGCGTATTCGACGGTCAGCCAGCTGGGCTACATGTTCCTGGCGTGCGGTGTGGCCGCGTTCTCGGCGGGAATTTTCCACCTGATGACGCACGCGTTTTTCAAGGCGCTCTTGTTCCTCGGTGCGGGTTCGGTTATTCACGCCATGTCCGGCGAACAGGATATCCGCAAAATGGGCGGCCTGCGAAAGTATATTCGGATCACGTATTTGACGTTCCTCCTCGCTACGCTGGCTATTGCCGGTATTCCCGGCATGTCCGGCTTCTTCTCCAAGGACGAGATACTGTGGCAGGCGTTTTCATCCGGTCATGGAAGCCCGATATTCTGGGCGATTGGTCTCGTAACGGCTCTGCTCACGACCTTCTATATGTTCCGTCTGGTGTACCTGACCTTCCACGGCACCGAGCGGATGGACACTGAAACCAAACACCATCTGCATGAATCACCGCGCAGCATGACGGTGCCGCTCATGATTCTGGGCGTGCTGTCGGTTGTCGGTGGCTGGGTGGGTTTACCGGCGGTATTCGGGGCGACGAATTATTTCGAGCACTGGCTCGACCCGGTTACGGCGAAGGGATCGGAGTTGGTGTCAGAGTCGGTGCATGCGTCCGGCGGGGGAAATGCCGGGCTGGAAATGACGCTGATGTTTGTCACCGTGTTGCTGGTGATCGGGGCGTGGATGCTTGCCCGGTACATGTATGTCCGTCACACTGAGACCGCGACCAGAGTTCGGGAGAAAGCGGGCGGGCTCTATACCGTGCTCCTGAACAAATACTATATCGATGAAATCTATGGTTTCCTGATTGTCAGACCGTTTGTCGGTCTCTCAACTTTTTTCTGGAAAATAATCGATGTTCTCGTGATAGACGGATTCGTCAACGGGCTGGCTCGCCTTGGCGCGCTGTCGTCCGACCTGCTGCGTTTCGTGCAGACGGGTCGGGTGCGCTCATACGCGACCCTGTTCGCGGCCGGCGTGGTATTGGTGATAGGTTTTCTGATCCTGAGATAGAGGCAAAGTGGTTGATCTGCTGACATTGGTAACGTTCTTTCCGCTGCTCGGCGTGGGATTGCTCCTGCTGGTGCCTTCGGACCGCCACGATACGATCAAGGGCGTCAGCTTGATCGTGGCCTTCATCACCATGCTGATTTCGATTGCTGTCGGCTACATGTTCGATCCGGTCGCGAGCGGCATGCAGTATGAAATCAATATTCCCTGGGTGCAATCACTCGGCATCAGCTACCACCTGGGAATCGACGGCATTTCGCTCCTGCTGATTCTTTTGACAACCGTTCTGACCGTGCTGTGCGTGCTGGCCTCATGGAACGCGATCACCACCGGCGTTAAGGGCTATTACATATCGATGCTCCTGCTGACGACCGGCATGATCGGCGTTTTCTGCGCGCTCGATTTGTTCCTGTTCTATGTTTTCTGGGAAGTGATGCTGATTCCAATGTACTTCCTGATCGGGCTGTGGGGTGGGGTACGGCGGGTCTACGCCGCGTACAAGTTTGTGCTGTTTACGATGTTCGGCTCTTTGCTGATGCTGGTCGCCATTCTGTATCTGTATTTCTCCTACCANACCTATGCGGGCGAGTACTCGTTTGATCTGCTCAAGATCATGAAAATGCCGATCCCGTACGATCCGCAGATATATCTNTTCGGCGCGTTCGCGCTGGCGTTTGCCATTAAAGTCCCNCTGTTCCCGTTCCATACGTGGCTGCCGGACGCGCACGTTCAGGCGCCGACTGCCGGTTCGGTCATTCTGGCCGGCGTGCTGCTGAAGATGGGAACCTACGGTTTCCTGAGATTCTGTTTGCCGCTCTTCCCGCAGGCGACGGTTGCCTATTTGCCGTATATCTGCGTGCTGTCGGTGATTGCGATCATTTACGGCGCGATGGTGGCGATGGTGCAGAAGGACGTCAAGTCGCTGGTGGCGTTCTCGTCGGTGTCGCACATGGGATTTGTGATGCTGGGGATGTTTGCGCTCAATGTCGAAGGGATGTCCGGCTCGGTGCTGCAGATGCTCAATCACGGTATCTCGACCGGGGCGCTGTTCCTCATTGTGGGCATGATCTACGAGCGGCGGCATACGCGGATGATCGAAGACTTTGGCGGTCTGGCCAAGTCGATGCCGGTCTTTTCGACTTATTTCATGATTGTGGCGTTATCCTCGATCGGCCTGCCCTTTACGAACGGCTTTGTAGGCGAGTTCATGATTCTACTCGGGACCTGGGCTCGCAACCACGTCTATGCTATTCTCGCCGCGTCCGGCGTAATCCTGGCCGCGTGCTATATGCTCTGGATGTTCCAGCGGGTCGTATTCGGCAAGATTACGAATCCCGACAACGAGCGTCTCGTCGATCTGACCGCCCGTGAGAAACTCATTCTGGTGCCGCTGGTGGCGCTGATTTTCTGGATTGGTATCTATCCCAAGCCGTTCTTTGACCGGATAGAACCGGCGGTGAAGCAGATTCTGGAGCGCGTGAACTACGACGGCCGGGCTGATGTTCAATCAAAGAAAATGATTGAAGCGTCGGTGTCGCAATCGGCGGCGCCGATGACGACGGTCGAACTGACGGCAGTCCGGGAGAGCGGAGAGTAGCGCCATGGCGAAGATTACGATGTATACAAAAACCGGTTGCCCCTACTGCGCGGCGGCCAAGAAGTTTTATACGGACAAGGGCACGCCTTTCGAAGAAATCAACATCACCGAAAAGCCGCAGTTCCAGCCGAAGGTGCTGGAGTTGACGGGCGGGCAGAAGATCGTGCCGGTCATTGTCGGCGACGGTGAGCTCAAACTTGGTTTCGGCGGTGGCTGAGGTTTTTGAACGAATGCGGCGGTCGTCGCACAATGCGAATGAGTTATGACGGATTACGTTTCGACACTCTCAATTGATATCGGCTTAATCGGCCCTGAGCTGGCGTTGCTGATTGCGGCCGCGGTTATCCTGCTGCTGATCTTCACTCGCAAGGCCGACCGGTTCGCGACCGCGATCGGATTGATCGGTCTGGTGGTCTCGATGGTCCTCACGGTCCGTCAGTGGGATGTCAAGGTCGGCGGTTTTTCCGGGATGGTGACGGTCGACCAGTTTGCGGTGCTGTTCAAACTGCTCTTTGCCGTGGCATCCGGACTGACGCTGCTTCTGGCCGAGCGGTATTTTCACGCCAAGCATATCGCCCGGCCGGAATTCACGGCTCTGCTGCTGGTGTCGACGATGGGGATGATGGTCATGGCCGGGACCACCGACCTGATTGTCATTTTCCTCGGACTCGAAATCATGTCGGTGCCGCTGTATGTGATGGCGGGATTCAACCGGCGTTCGCTCGAATCGAATGAATCGGGCATCAAGTATTTCATTATGGGGGCGTTTGCCACCGGCTTTCTGCTGATGGGCATTGCCCTGATATACGGGGCTTCGGAAACGACGGACCTTCGACGTATTGTCACCGATTTCAGTTATATCGCGACGAATGCCAAGCTCTTTCTGTTTACCGGCGCGGCTTTGATGATGGTCGGGTTCGGCTTCAAGGTCGGCGCGGTGCCGTTCCACAGCTGGATTCCTGACGTCTATCAGGGGGCACCGACGCCGGTGACCGCCTTCTTCTCGGTCGCACCCAAAGCGGCCGGGTTTGCCGCGCTGCTGCGGATTTTCGCCTATGGTCTCAAGGACCTTGGGGCGCTGTCTGACGTCTGGTGGATTCTGGCGGTGCTGACGATGACAGTCGGCAACATCTTGGCGCTGCGACAGGAAAATGTCAAACGGATGCTGGCGTATTCGTCGATTGCCCACGCCGGCTATATGCTCGTAGCGCTGGCGGTCGGCGGCGCCGACGCGGCGTCCGCAGTCATCTTCTATCTCATCGGATATACGCTGTTCAATCTGGGCGGCTTTACAGTCGTGGCGCTTCTGGAGACGCGCGCCGGGAGTCGTGCCGACTTCAGTGAGATGGCCGGGCTGTCCAAGGCGCATCCGTATCTGACAGCCACGCTGGCGCTGTTCATGTTTTCTCTCTCCGGCTTCCCGCCAACGGTCGGTTTCTTCGGGAAATTCTACCTGTTCTCCGCCGCGGTCAAGGGCGGGTTCATCTGGCTGACTGTCATCGGCGTCATGAACTCCTTCGTTTCGGTGTACTATTACCTAAGAGTTGTGAAAGTCAGTTACTTCGATCAGATCGAGGGTCGGTTCGTGCCGGCTCCGCTGAGCGCCGGCGTTCTCTTTGTATTGATCGTCACGGCGGTCGGTACGCTCGGTTTCGGTCTTTTCCCCGATAACGTGCTGGAGATTGCCCGCCGGGCAATTCAGGCGTTCGCATGAAAGCCGTGAAAAGGAGGTAATGCCTCAGCGTCTCCGCTAAATCTCCCCGCCAACACTCTTTACAAGTATAACAGGAGGATATGCGTGAAACCTCAAACAGTCATTCTGGCGTGCTGCCTGATGCTGACAGCACTCGCGGGCTGGAGTGTCGCCGCCCAAAAGCTTCCCGAAATCAAGTACGAGAAGTACGAACTCCCCAACGGGCTCGATGTAATTCTCCACGAGGATCACTCGGTCCCCACGGTCGCTATCAACATCTGGTACCATGTCGGCTCGAAGAACGAGCAGCCCGGACGCACGGGTTTTGCCCATCTGTTCGAACACATGATGTTTCAGGGCTCGAAGCATCACGACACGGACTACTTCCTGCCGCTCGAGCAGGTGGGAGCTGATGTCAACGGCTCAACGACTGAAGACCGCACCAATTATTGGGAGAATCTGCCGAGCAATTATCTCGAGCTGGGTCTCTGGCTGGAGGCCGACCGGATGGGGTGGTTGATCCCGGCGATGAACCAGGCGCGCCTCGACAACCAGCGCAGTGTTGTTCAGAACGAGCGTCGCCAGGGAGTCGAAAACCAGCCGTACGGCAAGGTGGAGGATTACCGGGGGCCAATGCTCTATGGTCCGGACCACCCGTATTCGTGGTCGGTGATCGGCAGCATGGCAGATCTTTCGGCGGCATCGTTTGACGATGTCACCAATTTCTTCAAGCAATACTATACGCCGAACAACGCGTCGCTCTGCATTGCCGGGGACTTTGACCCGGCCAAGGCGAAAGCGCTGGTCGAGAAGTATTTCGCGGAGATTCCGCCCGGCCCGCCGGTTGACCGGCGTACGTCGTGGGTACCGGTGCTTGACGGTGTCAGGCGGACTGTTCTTCAGGACAACATCAGCTTGCCCCGTCTCTATATGTGGTTCCACACACCCGGATACTACAAGCCGGGCGATGCCGAGTTCGACATCCTTGCCTCGGCGCTGGCTGCGGGCAAGGAATCCCGCCTGTACAAGGCGCTTGTCTACGAGCAGCAAATCGCCCAGGAAGTGTATGCTTATCAGGAGTCCAAGGAACTCAGCAGCATATTCAACATTGTAGCCACCGCCAAGGAAGGTCACTCGCTCGAGGAAATCGAAAAGGCAATCGATATCGAGCTGGGTAAGCTGCTGGCTACCGGCGTGAAGCAGTCGGAGATCGATGTCGCCCGCACGACCTTTGAGGCCGGCTTCGTCCGTGCTCTTGAACCGATCGGCGGATTCGGCGGGCGCGCCGACAAGCTGAATGAATACAACACGGCATTCGGCGATCCGAACCGCTTCCAGTGGAATCTGGATCGCTATGATGCCGTGACCGTTGCATCCATGCAGCAATATGTCAAACAATACATTGACTTGAATCGCCGGGCGATTCTCTACGTAGTCCCATATGGTGACAAGCAGGCGAATGCCACGGTGACCGAACGCGAGCAGCAGCCGGCGGGAGCCGAAGCTCAGCCGTTCCAGCCACCGGCATTCCAGCAGGCGGTTTTATCCAACGGTCTGAAAGTGATGGTCGTGGAGAATCACCGGCTGCCGCTGGTGCAGACCAATCTCATCATCAGAACCGGCTCAGCGGGTGATCCCACCGACGCCGCTGGTGCAGCCGTGTTTGCGGCTTCGCTTCTTGATGAAGGGACGAAGTCACTGTCCGCGCTCCAGATTTCGGAGAAGATGAAGCAGTTGGGCGCCAATTTTGGAGCGTATGCCGGCACCGATGCTACCAATGTGAATCTCAACGTGCTGACCAGAAACCTCGACCCGGCCCTGATGCTGATGGCCGATATCGTGCTCAATCCGGCTTTCCCGGCAGCCGAACTGGACCGGTTGAAGAAGACGGTCCTCGGCAATATCATGCAGGAAAAACGGGATCCGTTTGGTCTGGCGGCGCGGGCTTTCGCGCGCGAACTGTATGGTCCCGGCCATCCGTATGCGCAGCCTCAGAGCGGCACCGAAAAATCGGTCGATGCTCTCAAGCGTGATCAGATTGTCGCATACTATCAGGCCAACTATGCGCCGAACAACGCCGCGATCGTGATGGTCGGGGATATCACGCTGGCCGAGGCCAAGGCGAAGATCGAGAAGGCATTCGGCGCCTGGAAACAGGGAACCGTTGCGGCCGTTACCATTCCCGATCCGCCGATGCCCGCAAAGACCCGGATCGTGATTGTCGACAAACCGGGTTCGCCCCAGAGTATGATTGTGGCCGGCAGCTTGGGCTTGAANAGAANNTCNCCNGANTGGACNGCNGTNCANGTGGTCAANAACGCGCTCGGCGGNGCGTTCATTTCACGCGTGAATATGAATCTCCGCGAGAACAAGGGGTTCACCTACGGCGCCAATACGTGGTTTACGGCTCAGCGCGGCATGGGCGCCAGCATGTCCTATGCACCGGTGCAGTCCCAGTCGACCAANGAGGCCGTATTTGAACTGGTGAAGGAGATTCGCGATATCGGCAGTTCCCGACCCCTCGAAGGAGAGGAACTCAGGGTCAGCCAGGAGCAGCTGCTGAAGGGGTTCCAGAGCAATTTCGAGAGTATCGGCGCGGTCACAGGCAGTCTCGGCAACATGTTCAATTTCGATCTGCCCGATGACAACTGGCAGACATACGAATCCAGAGTGCGCGCGATCGATGCTGCGACTGCGCTCCAGACTGCGTCCAAGTACCTGCATCCCGACGCACTCCTGATTGTGGTCGTCGGCGACAGAGAGAAGATCGAACCAGGGCTGAAGGAGCTGAATATCGGCGATGTCGTCTCGGTGGATCCGAGCACGCTCTAGAGCGGCCGGGCTTTGCCAAACGAAGAGGGCGGGACTCCAGTGAGTCTCGCCCTCGCTTTGTCTCATCCGGCCATGCGGGATGGCCGCGGCCGATGCTTAGGCCGGCACGACGCCCAACTTCATTTTGTTGCCATTCACGTGCGGCACCTTCATCGGGTACTTGCCGGAAAAGCAGCTGGCGCAAAATGAAGTGTCCGGCAGTGACGGCATCGACAGCATCCCCTTGATCGACAGGTAACGCAGCGAATCGACGCCCAGATACTTCTCGATCTGCTTGACCGACATATTGGCCGCGATCAGTTCCTTGCGGGTCGGCATATCGATTCCGAAAAAGCACGGCGAAATGATCGGGGGAGAGGAGACGCGGAAATGGACTTCTTTGGCTCCGGCCTCGCGAATCATCTGAACCAGCTTCTTGGAGGTGGTTCCCCGGACAATGGAGTCGTCGACCACCACCACGCGTTTGTCTTTCAGGACGCCTTTGACCGGGTTGAATTTCACGCGAACATCGAGGTCCCGAATCTCCTGATGCGGATCGATGAACGTCCGCCCCACATAGTGATTGCGGATCAGGCCGATCTCGAACGGGATGCCGGATTCCTCGGCAAAGCCGAGCGTCGCGGTGTTGGCCGAGTCCGGGATGCCGATGACGATATCCGCGTCCACCGGATGCTCTTTGGCTAGTTGGCGACCCAACCGGCGGCGCACCTTGTCGACGTTATCGCCGAAAATCTTGGAGTCCGGCCGCGCGAAATAAATGTATTCGAAGATACAGCAGGCCGGCTGCGCTTTCTTCATTGGGAAGATCGATTTCAACCCCCGGCGGGTGATCTCGATCACCTCGCCCGGCTCGACATCGCGAATATATTTGGCCCCGATCAGATCAAAAGCGCACGTCTCGGACGCCACCACCCAGGCGCCGTCAAACTTACCGAGCGCCAGCGGGCGGAAACCACGGGAGTCGCGTGCCGCGATAATCGAATTCTCGGTGAGGAATAAGAGCGAAAACGCTCCCTTGATGGTGTTCAGAGCGTCACAAATCCGTTCCAGATGCGAGGATTTCTTGGAGGTCGCGACCAGATGCAGGATAATCTCGGTATCGGAGGTCGTCTGGAAAATCGATCCCTGGGCATCGAGTTTTTTCCGCAATTCGAGCGAGTTGGTCAGATTGCCGTTATGCCCGATCGCGAGGTACTTGTCGCGATTGGTGATGAGAAACGGCTGGATGTTGATGATAGATGATGCGCCGGTCGTGCTGTAGCGGGTATGCCCGATGGCGATATCCCCTTTGAGCCGCTCCAGGATTTCCTGATTGTCAAAGACATCGGCCACCTGTCCCATCCCTTTGTGCAGGTGCACCTGGCTGCCTTCCGAGGTGACGATTCCGGCTGATTCCTGACCACGATGTTGCAGGGCATACAGACCGAGGTAGGTCAACCGCGACGCGTCGCGATTACCGAGGATGCCAAACACCCCGCACTGATCGTGAATCATATCTTCCGACATTTCGGCCTCACTTTCTCCTGCCGAAAAAGGGCATATTCTATTGCCTGCAGGGCGCAATGTCAATCCCCTTTTCCAAATCAGGGAGATGTATCAGGAACTGTGAATTCCTGTGCAATTGTTCCCGCCCTGAAGCCCGGTTGCGCGGAAAATGCACAGGAAAACGGTTGGGAAAGTCCGTTATCATGCATTATCTTACGAGGTACCTGCAAAATACTCCGTTTGTGTGAGTCAGGGCCCGGCGGCGCATCCGATTTGCTCAGAGCCCAGGTAGGATCGAAAAAACGAGAATCATGCAGAACCCGACTCCGGACAGATACGAAATCCTGAGGCAACTGGCTATTGCCGGCGCGCGAGGGGAAGCCATCCAACCGACGGCCGAAACCGCGCTGGGCATGGCGGCTGACGTGGTCGGTCTGAAAGCCGCTGCCCTCTATTTATGGGATGAAAAAATGGCGATCACGGCTGCGGTCACCTATGGCCAGTCGGATGCCGCCCGCGAAACCCTGGCCACGATCGAAAATAACCTCTATGCCTATCTGCGCCGGGAGCAGCGGCTGCTTTCCGCCTATATGACATTCGACGGCACCCCGCCGCTTCAATCGTTCACTCATCCGGTACGATTCGGCTCGAAGACGCTCGGCGCGGTGGTCGGCATTCAGGAAGGGGAGAGAACACTGGTCGCCGAGGACCTTTTTATTGAGGCGCTGAGCGCGGCCATATCGCTCTGCGTCATCGCGACCGACCTGGGACCATCACAGCCACTTTCACCCGAACAGGTCGCCAAAGAGCGTCTCGGAGCGGTGCAGGAGACGGCGGTGACGGTCAATCACGAAATCAACAATCCGCTGACCGCCATACTCGGCAATGTCCAGCTGCTGCTGATGAAGCGCCGCGAACTCGATGACGAGCTGACGGCGAAACTGAAGATTATCGAGACCTCCGCCCTGAAGATTCGCGATGTCACCCAGCGGCTCTTAAAGATAAAGTCCGCCCGGTCAGTCGACTACGCCGAGGGTACCTCGATGCTGGATCTGTCGGACGAGGAAGAAAGATAGGGTCGCTTTCGCGACCCTATATCGAGATTAGGGCTCAGCATTCTGCTACTTTCGCATTATCCACTCGATTAACGCGTTCATGGCGTTCTTGTCGCCATTTATAATCCCGGTGCCGTGCTCGGCGTCGCCGTACCATAGAAGCGTGGTATGCGTCTTGTTACTATCGTACAGAAATTCTGAGGACTCCTTGCTGTAAATGTCCCCCCTGGCCGCCATAATCAGAATTTCTCCCTTGAAGTTGGCCACTGCCTTCGCCGGTTCGAGACCGTGGTAACTCTTGCCGGGTGACAGCATGACAATCCGCCTGACGCCGGGCAGCTTCTCGGTCAGGATGGCGGCAGAATTGGCGCCGATCGAGGCGCCGATCACTATCAGGTTGGTCGTATCGATACCCAACGAGCGGTCATTCTCCAGAGTCCGAACCATCTGGGCGACATCGTTTGGGATATGCTGGTACTCGACGTTTGACATAGTGGCATGATTGAGCGTGTCCTTCCCTCGCAGAATGGACTTGCCGTGACCGCGCAGATCAAAATTCAGGATGGTCGGCATCGGTCGATGCAGCGAATCCTTCTCTACAAATTGGGTCAGGGCATCGATAAACGGCTGATAGCTTTCGTGGGTCAAACCCTTCTGGTGAAGAAGTATTATCATCGGCTCCAAGGATTCGGCCGTATCCCGCATCAGCCAGGCCGTAATCCTGAGGGAGTCGTCAACGACGATGACCTTCTCTTCATTGGTCGATATCGCAATTTTCGCCGGTTCGGCGGTGACCAGCGCTGCGAACATCATCACCGTCAATCCGCAGATTAGTGCAAGGCGCATGTGAACCTCCTGTTTGCCCGGTTTCCCGTCTTATACCAATAAGAACGGCGACCGGGAGGTCGCCGCAATTATAAAACTCTACTTTCGCCTCAGAGGTAATCAGCCGAAAAGGCCGTCAGCTTTTCTTTCAATTCCTCAGCCAGCGCTTTGTACTTCACCATCTCATTCTTCGAGCAGGTTTCCTGCATCCGGCCGGCCAGCGCGCGAATCGCTTCAAACTCAGGTGTGATACTCTCTTTCTTGTCCTGCAGTGACTCCGGCAGCGACTCGGGCGTCAGGTTCTTTGCCTTGGCAACCAGCGTCTCGGTCGAGCCAACTGTTCCCGCCACGTTACCCTTCGGCAGATGGGAATGCAGAATCAGATCGACGGTCACCATTAAGCCGTCGAACTCCGGATACGGCGTTGGTGTACAGGCCGATGCCGTCTTCTCGAACGCATCGTGCAACTGGGGGAGCAGCAGGTAGACCGAGTCTTTATTGCCGGCCCGGCAGGCGGCAGCATATCGCTTCACCAGTTTGGAGAACTCTTCGCGATTGGTGAGAAACGCGGCCTTGCGGCCGACATTCTTCATCCGGGCTTCCATACCGGCGATCGGTCCAAAGGCCTTTTCGACATCAGGTCCGGCCTTGAGCATCGCCTCGTAGTTCGTATCCGGATAGGCGGCATGCCAAAGAGGCGCGATCACTTCATGGAATCCCGCGATCGGCGACATCCCGGCCTTGGCGGCTTCGTCCGACGGACACTGCTTGTCGGCGGCCGAAACGGTTGCCGACACAAGCAGCGCGGCAAGTAACACCAGTTTACGCATCCCAGTACCCTCTATCATTCCGAGTGCTAAATCACATTGGTTTCGTGATGAACCAGTCCGCGCGCAAACCGCTCGGGGCCGAGCGATGAGATGTCGATGGTCGGCTTCTGTCCAGCGACTATTTCGGATGTCACCACGCCGGCCGCGGGGGCATGCATAAAACCATGCCCGGAGAAACCGGTCACGTGGAACAATCCCTGCACTTCCGTATCCCAGCCGATGATCGCCTGATGATCCGGGGTCGTCTCGTAGAGTCCGGCCCACTGGTTGGCGATCTCGGCGGTCTCAAGCTGGGGAATCCGGTCGAGCGCTTTTTCGATGATGGTGTCGGTGTAATCCGGCTCGATGGAGACATCGAAGGATGACTTCATATCCTTATCCGCCCAACCAAGCAGCAGTCCTTTGGATTCCTTGTGAAAGTACAGTCCGGATTTGACATCGACCACCATGGGGAAGAACGGCTTGACGAAATCCAGCTCGCCGGTGGTCACACACTGGCGCTTGTACGGCTCGACTTTCACATCGCCGCCGGCCATGCGCGCGATCAGGGCCGACCAGGCGCCGGCGCAATTGACAATCAGCGGCGTGCTGATATCGCCCTTGGATGTGCGCACGGTTGTGACCTTGTCGCCGTTCCTGGCGATACCGGTGACCTCGCACTCCATTTCGATACCGACCCCCATTTCACGGTCCGCTTTTTCGTAGCCGCGAAGAAATTCACTCGGGTCGCCGAGGCCGTCATCGTGGCAGAAAGTGGCCAATTTGATATCATCGATCCGGATGTGCGGGGCATAGGTGGGAATATCTTCGGGCTTCAGTAACTGCACATTCAGCCCCACCGAGCGCTGCAGTTCATACTGCTTGGTGTAGGTTTTTACATCGGCATCTTCGGATAACGCGAACAGATAACCGACCTGGTCGAACAGCGCCTCGGAGCCCGTGTCCTCTTTGAATTGGCAGAACAGCTTCTCCGAGAGCATCGACATTTCGATATTAGCTTTGGTGCTGAATTGAGCGCGGATACCGCCGGCCGCCTTGGAGGTCGACCCGGCGCCCAGAAAGGGTTCTTTTTCGACGATCACGATTTGACCAAATTTTCGTTTGGCCAGATAGAAGGCCACTGCAACACCGATAATTCCCCCGCCAACGACTACGACATCAGCCCGAGAGCGCATGAACAAGTCCTCAATGTGTGGACATTTGCCACGTGACTATTTTCACTAATTTACTATATCGCGCTCGAAAGTCAAGCTATCGACCAGTCTCGCGCCGAGGACGACCGATTGCCGCACAATGAATTATCAGGCCGGTCACGCGGTCTGAGTGAACCGGCCCCGTATTACACTTCGCTTGTGTCAAACAATCTAATTTTTGTCCATATTGGGCTTGAACAGACCGACTACATTTCCTTCCGGATCGGCGAACATGGCAAAGTCACCGATACCGGGGATCGGGCTGGGAGGAACGACCGTCTTTCCGCCCTTCTGGCCGATCTTGTCGAGGTACTTTTGCAGGTCGTCAACATGGATGTAGAAAGTGAGCATCGGCTTCCGGTCCGGCTCGCACTGGCAGATACCGCCGTTGATGGTGCCGCTTTCGGCGGTCGTGGCCATGCCGTAATTCATCGGGTTGTTGCTGTCGATCTTCCAATCGAACAGTTCTGAGTAGAACGCCTGAAGTCTGGGGCCGTTGTGACCCGAGATTTCCCAGTGGACAATGGGACGTCCCATAATTATGCCTCCTGATCAAGAGAAGTTTGAAACGATGTTTCCGTCTTATACACCGGGGCCGCCGGATAGTGTACTTGCTGGCTCCACGATGCAATGTACGCCGCGCCGACCAGCCGGTCAAATCACATTTGCGGGTCGGCAATGCGGTCGCACGCCACATCTTGCTATCCTTTAATAACACAAGTAGATTTCAGTCATGCCCCGGCTTCCGAAACTTCGCTCCGATCTGGCGGCGGTTCCATCCCAGGTGGACGGTGCAACCGTCTACACCCTCAAAGACCCCATCACCGGGCGATACTTTCGCCTGCGCGAGCCCGAGTACTGGATTGTGCGGCAATTTGACGGCGAGCATTCGCCGGAGCAGATCGCATCGGACTTTCAAGCCAAATTCAGCTTCGAAATATCGGCGCCCGATATACGGCAGTTCATCGACAACCTGTCTAATCTCTACTTTCTGGAAGACGGGCGCTCCGAGCAGGAAATTGCTCGAGCGGCACGGGAGGCGGCAGGTAAACGCTCTCTCGGTTCGCGGATACTGTATATCAAGCTCAAGGGATTCACGCCCGGCAAGACGCTGGATGTACTCTCGCGCTGGTACCGCCCGTTTCACAACCGCTTCTGGCTGATCGCGCAGCTGATTCTGATCGCGATCGGATTCGGTCTCCTGGTCGCCAACAGCGCGCAGTTCACTGTTCGACTGAGCGAGCTGTTTCATGTGACCTCAATTGTCACGATAATCATGGCGCTGGCGCTGCTGGTGAGCTTTCACGAATTCGCGCACGCGGTGCTGTGCCGCTACTACGGCGGACAGGTGCGAGAGATGGGATTTCTCCTGATGTATTTCCAGCCCTGCTTCTATTGCGACATTTCCGATGTCTGGCTGTTCCCGAAACGATCGCAACGCATGGCAGTCACCTGGGCGGGATTACACTTCCAACTGGTGTTTTTCGCTGTCAGCATGATCATCTGGCGGGTTACGGTGCCCGGCTATCCGCTTAACGACCTGGCGCGCACGTGTGCGATTGTCGGCTGGGTCACCTTCCTGTTCAACCTCAACCCGCTGATCAAACTCGACGGCTATTACCTGCTGTCCGACTGGCTCGATATTCCCAATCTGCGGCCCAAGGCGCTCGGCTATCTCGGCAATGTCATCAAGCGGCGGCTGCTCGGTTGGCCCATTGAGCCGATCACGCCTGCGCCGCGGGAGCGGAAGATATTTCCCGTTTATGCCGTGCTGGGGGTGGCGTACTCCACACTGCTGATCGTGCTGATTCTAAAATGGCTGGCGGTCTTCCTGGCCGGGTCACTCGGCGGGCCGGGAATCCTCTTGTTGTGCGCAGTGCTCGTGATTATCTTGCGTCAGAATATCCTGACGCTGGCCCGCGGGGCTATCCAGCATGTTGTGTATATGAAGAATCTGCTGCAACATCCGGCTCGCCTTATCACATATCTGGTCATCCTTATCGTCGTTATCGTGCTGGGGTTCTTCGTTCCGGTACCGAACCGCGTGTCCGGCAAGGCCACCACCCAGCCGATCGCCGAATTCAGCGTCTCGCTCGGAACCGACGGCATTCTCGACATGACCACGCGTATCGGCGGAGAATCGCCGGAACAGCGCTCCAATGTCATCAAGGTGGTTTCGAGCGATGTCGGCGTGGTCGGCCTTTCTCCGATCGTGCGGGAAGGCCAGCAGGTACGTATTGGCGATACGCTGGCAGTGTTGACCTCGAACCAGGTGACCAATGACATTGCTGCCGGGATCGCAGAGCTTCATCGGCTCGAGGGAGACTTGGCGCTCCTGAAGGCGCCAAAGAAGAAGGAAGAGATCGCCGAGGCCCAGGCCAAAGTGAACGGCGCCCAGGCGTACTATGACCAACTGGCCCGCGATTTGAAGCGTTCCGAAGGACTGGCTGAGAAGAATCTGATTCCCGCCGACCAACTGGAAGCGGCTCGCTCTGCCGCCGCAGTAGCCAAGGCCTCGCTGAGCGACAAGCTGTCCGCATTGGCCCTGCTCAAGTCGCCGCCACGACCGGAAGAAATCGCAGTCATCGAGCATGACATCGCCCGCCAGAAGGCCCGTCTGGAGTATCTGACCTCGCAGGCACAGGCGCAGGTGGTCACCACGCCGGTTGCGGGCACGGTCACCTTTAGTCGTCGGCCCGAGACCATGCTGAACATAATTGACATCAGCTCACTTGAGTTGCAGGTGCCGGTCACCGACTTCGATATTAAGCTGATCGCCGCGGGCCAACCCGCCCAATTGAAAGTCCGCTCCTATGCCGATACCTCGTTCGGCGGATCGGTCGTCAGGGTGCCGCGCTTTGCGGTTGAGACCGATGGGCAGATGCGCTTTCCCGTCGCGGTCAAGGTGGACAACAGTACGGCGTTGTTGAAGCAGGGGATGAGCGGTTACGCGAAGATTGAAGTGGGTCGGACCTCGGTATTCGGATATCTCTTCCGAAAACTGGCGTCGATGGTCTATGTCGAGGTCTGGTCCTGGTTCTAGACCACTCGCACTAGACACTCGCATTATATCAATTATGTTATCGGGGGTCGACAATACTCTCAATCGAGACCAATCTCCAACCGTCGCACGGCAAACAACTTACCGTGAAGGAAAATTTTTCCGTGCGTCATGGCGGTCGCATGGGAGTGCACTATACAAGCCACAACTATCTATGCTTCTTGACATTTTGCGTGCGAGTGCGTATTTTAGAATGCGACAGAGGACAACTATCAGCTTTTACATAAACAAACTCCTCTCATGTGGAGGAGAGCAAGAAACCGTACGAAGGAGGTGACTACATGGCAAACTACAAACTGACCGTCGAGGTACTCGAAGTTCGCATTGCTCCACTGGGTCTGAGCCAGGGCGGCCAGTAAGTGATTCTTTAGACCGTGAGCATAATGCTTGGTAGCGGGCAGAGGTTACTCTGCCCGTTGCTTTTGCCCGAGAATCACTCCCAGCCGCCTGACTTCAGTCATGAGCTTTTGTACCACCCGGCGTTGGAGGAAGGCCGCGCGGTCTTTGTCATTGTCGACATTATCGGCCACCTGCTTAATCAGCTGCAGCGCTTGCCGCGATGAAGCGTAGCACTTTTCATACGCTTTCTCAGAGCTTTCCATCCTGGCTCGGAGCGCGAGGGCGGCCGCCATTTCCGGCACGAGTCCCATGCGCTGGGCGGCCGCGAGGGCGCGGTCCAGTAAGCGTCCGGCTTCCTCGGTGCGGCCGGCTTCGATCAGCACTTCGGCAGCCGTCGTCCACAGGCGCGCCGACTCAATATCCTCAACCATGTTTTCAAGCGCATCTGAAGCCCGCTCGTAGCATTGGAGCGCGTCAACCGATCGTGCTTGCTCGAGATGTCGCTCGATGCGATTGTATGAGAGAAGCAGTTGCTCCCGCTTCAGTTGCAGGTCGTCCGCAATCGAATCGGCTTCCGCGCGCAGTTCCGGCTTGTCGTCGAGGCGAGTCAGAATCAGCAGCGCCTGCAGGCGCGTGTGACGGTCATTCTGACGGCCGGCCGCCTGTGCTGCCCTGTCTGCGAGCGCAACGGCCGATTCACAGTCACCGATGAACCGGCGCACTTCAGCGCAACGTATCAGGTAGAACGCCTCGGCCTGCCAGTGATCGATTTGGTCGAGAAATGAGCGGGCCGCCTTCAGCGATTGCTCAGCATTGGCTATCTGACCCAGTCGCAGGTGAGCGTTGGCCAGGTTCAGATGCAGCGTGGCCAAATGCGGCTTGTCCTGAAGCTGTGCCGACAGCGTCAGACCTTCATCCAGATGGCGAATCGATTCTTTCACGCGGCCCAACAGCAGCGTCACTTCGGACAGGTTCTCAAGATTGAACAGCTGCTCCTTGCGGGAACCGATACGTCGGTTGATCGCGAGAGATTCCTTCAAGCTGTCGACGGCCAGGGCCGGTTGGCCGCTCACGACGTAGGCATAACCGAGGTTGTTCAGCGTGCGGGCGATTTCGCCGGCGTTGCCGATCTCCTTCTTCAACTCAAGGGACATTTGGAGGAGACGAATAGCCCGTGCGAAGCGAGTTCGGATGACATAAATCGAAGCAATGTTGTTCACCGTCGAGGCAATGTCCGGTCTGAGATCGCGCCGACGCTGAATTTGCAGCGCCGTGCGATAGTGCGACAGAGCGGCGTCCAAATCGGAGTTGATCCAGTGAATGTTTCCAAGATTGTTCAGGGTGTGCGATATCTCGATCTCGTCATCGAGTTTTCGGTAAATCGCCAGCGCCTGCTCCAGAGCCGCAATACCGGTCTGAAATTCCTGCTTCATTTTGAACAGGTCGCCGAGATCTTTGTACGTCTCAGCCAGCAGGCCGTCCGGTAGATGACCGGCGTACACCGAAATGATCTGCTGATAGATCTGCTGCGCCCTGTCGGCGTTGCCCATGGCTTTGTAAATATCTCCGGATGACATCAGGGCATGGCGCGCGGAAAAGAGGTCATTGCGCAATTCAGCTAACGAGATGACTCTCCGGAGCACTCGCAGTGCAGAATCTGACTGGTGGTCCAGTTGCAGCTGCGTCGCGGCGTCACAGGCGCAGCGCTCGGCGGCGGCGAGATTGCCCGCCATAACACAGAACCCGGCCGCTGCCGCCGGATTACCGCTGTGCTCGAATGGCAAGACGTGTTTCGCAGCCAGACGGCGGACAGTGCTCGATCTAAGCAAATGAAGCAGAAGTTCTGAGCGTGCCGGATTGGAGGGTGCCGTGGTTGCAGTTGACGTAGATGTGACATCCGGTTCCATTTCCGCGCCATGCAATACTGCTTCGATGATGGCCTGCCGTTTGCCGGAGTGGGGCAGACGGCTGAATTCGGTCAGCACTTGATTCCTCAGCCGCGAAGGCCATTGGAGAGGGCGGATTGAGCCGAACCGCTTACCGTCGAATTGAATTGTCCCCCGATGAACGTTAGCTGAAAGAAACAGCCGCAAAGTAGTCTTGTCGGACATGGTCCGGCTCAGGAGATACGGGCTGGTGTGCAGATCGGGGCTGACGGTTGCTTCGAGCGCTTCTTCGAAGGAGTCACGCCCGGCCATCAGGTGAGAGGGCCACAGTGCGCGGCGGAAGGGATAAACTGCGCCCGAATTCTCCAGCGCGACACACACCTCAAAAGCGAACTGCGGTCGATCACCCTCCTGCTTGGACAACAGGGATGAAAGGAGTTCAGAAAATTGTGTGGGCAGATCAGGACGAATTTCTCGAACCGGTCTCGGATTCTCTTCGGTGACGCGCGCGTTCACCCTTACCGGTTCGGCATCCTCGCCGAGGAACGGGTGGATGCCGGTTGCTAACTGGTAGCCGATGACGCCGAGGGCAAACAAGTCGGATTGGTGTGATGTCCGGCCGGAACGTATCGTCTCCGGCGCCATGTAGCCGACTGTTCCCGCTCCTGCTCGGGCAGAATCCGGTTCGGCAGCAAACCGACCCAGCGAGAAATCAGAGAGTTTGGTATAGAACAGCGTGTGGCCGCCGCATTCCTTCCAGTTCGAAGGAAGGAAGAAGTTTTGCGGCTTAAGGTCGGCGTGGATGATTCCGCGCCCGTTGAGGAAAGCCAGATCGAGAGCCAGCGACGAGAGAATGTTGAGAAGCAGCGCCGGGTTATCGATACGTCCGACCCGGTCAAGCGTCGGTCCCGGGCACAGTTCCATGAGCAGCGAAGCTGCGGGTGCAGGGGGAAGTTCGAGCAGTCGCACGATTCCGGGAAAGCGCTCGCGGCCAATCAAGAGAGCTTCCCGAGCGGC
Source organism: candidate division GN15 bacterium (assembly GCA_003105265.1). Lineage (GTDB taxonomy): Bacteria > Zixibacteria > MSB-5A5 > GN15 > FEB-12 > FEB-12. The sequence goes on from PQAP01000023.1 coordinate 46,743, forward strand.
CAGTTGCGTAAAGGCGTGTTGGGAAGCGGCAGAATCAGCCAGAGGAACTTTCAGGGCGGCCGTTATCCCGCGCTCGGTCACGTGGACGGCCGAGACCTCGGCCGTACCGCCGCGCCCCAGCGTATGGAGGCGCTGATACCGTGACTCGCCGCTCAAGGCGCCCATTTATTCCTTGGTCTGTCTGCGCGGCTGGGTACAGGGCAGCACGATGCGGAAGAGCGTCCCTTCACCGAGTTTCGAACTTACCTGCAGTTCGCCGCCGTGATGTTCTATGATCTTCTTGCAGTTGTAGAGACCCAGCCCGTGGCCGTGCTTTTTCGTCGTGAAATGCAGGTTGAAGAGCTTGCCGAGGGTCTCCGATGTCATGCCCTGGCCGTTGTCCGACACTTCGACCGCCACGCGCTCGTGCGAGCCGTCGTGGCTGACAGTGATGCCGATCTGACGCTTGAAATCGCCGATTCCTTCGGTCTGAAGTTTCAGCACGCGCTCTTCGATGGCGTCGGCGGCGTTGTTCAGAAGATTCATCAGCACCTGCTGAATCTGGCCGACGTCCATTTCGACGTTCGGGATGTCGGTGCCCATATCCAGTGAGAAGTGAATGAGCTTGAAGCGCGGTTGAATGCGAAGCGAGAAGAGCAGATCGTCAATCAGGTGCCGCGTATCATAACTGATATACTCCGGCTCCGGCTTGGAGAAGTCCATCAAGCTATCGACAAACCGTTTGATTTTGAAGATGTTGTCGACAATTGACTTGGCGTTGAATTTCGCCTTGTCGTATTTCTCCCGGTCGATATTCACCGACAACAGTTCGGCGTTATTGGAGATGATCGAGAGATAGTTATTCAATTCGTGCGCCACCGAGGCCGCCATTTCGCCGCGAGCCACCAGCTTCTCAGAGAGAATAACGTATTTCTCCATGAGGACTTTCTCGGAGATGTCCTCGATCGTCATCGTCAAGCCGTTGGAACCGTCCGGCAGTTCCGCCAGTGGCGTGGCCTTGATCGAAAGCACTTTCTCGACATAGCCGGTATTGTGGAAGTACCGGGGGTCGGAGTACTCTTCCCTGGTGGAGAGCACAGTGTTGACCATCTTGCGCCAGCGCGGCTGCTCGGCCGCGGGAAGGCGGTCGACGAAGACAGTCGGTTCGGACCCGCCGCCGATGGTGGTCACGCTGTCGCGATTGAGATCGAGAATTTCCAGCGCCACCGGATTGATCGTGGAAATCTCGCCCCTGGCATTGAGCGCGACAATCCCGACCGGGGTCGTCTTGACCACGGATTCGTGATAGCGCTTCATGTTGTACAGCGAGTCGTACATGCCCGCGTTGTGCAGGGCATTGGAAACCAGCTGGGCATACAGTTCGAACAGGAACAGGTCCGACTTCAGGAACATGCGCGCCTGGCTCGAATTGTCCAGGTAAATCACGCCGATCGTCTGGGCGTTGACCATGAGCGGCACGCACATGATGGAGCGAAGGTGCAGTTCCATAACCGACTGCTGCTGGGCGTAGCGGTCATCAGCCATGGCATCGGACGTGTACACGGATTTGCCGGTCCGTGCCACCTGGCTGGTAATGCTCGAGGAGATCCGGAAATCCTCTTCCATCAGTTGTTCGCGGCACAGATTGTAAGCGGACTTCATCTGCAGTTCGCCCTGATCGTCGAGCAGCATGATCAACCCGCGCTCGGCATTCATCAATTCGATCGCCTTGTGCATCACGATCTGCAGGACGTCGTCCAGCACGAGTGACGCATTGATGGCAATGGATACCTCCAGTAACGCCTTCAGGTCCGCGGTGCGAGTTGCCTGGAGGTCGTGATCGGACGCGATACGGGGATTCTCCGCCGCGACGCTGTCCAGCGTCGCTTCGAGGTCGGCAATCAATTCGAGCGCGACCTTCCCACTTTGATTTGGACCACTCACCCCTATTTTTCGGACTGAAGAATCGTACTTCTGGGTCTTTTCGTCGTGAATGGGCATGGTTCGTCCTGACTTACGTTGTGCTCTATCTCTTTTCCACATATATCGGCAGGACGGCAACGCTATTTAGCTATTAGGGCGGAACAGGTTAGCGGGTCGGGAGCACGGGGGAGCTGATGGCAGCAGAAGCCGCCGGTGGAGTCTTGGTGCAAGCCGGCAAAAGCCCCAGTATGACGTTAGGAAGCCCCGTAACTCTTGACGGGACATAGCAATAAATCAGGACAAGAAATCTCAGGGCACACCCGGTGAGGCCGGAAGTGCGCCTTGACAGAATCTGTCAGTAGATGTCCGCCAGTCTGACGTAGATCTCCGGCCGGTTGTCGGTCGAACGGTCCAGTCGTCGGGCGACGCTGAAGCGAAATCCCCGGCCTATGTACATCGCCACGCCCAGCGAATGCTTTACTTCCGAATCGGCGGTGAACCGGGCGGCGCTGGAGATCTGTCCGGACTCCCAGAAAAGTGAAAACGCGACATCCCGACGCGGAATGGTCAGCCGGTACTCGGCGTTGGTCATCCAGAATCGTGAACCCCAGTACTCTTTGTTCTTGTATCCGTAGAGCGTGCCGGGTCCGCCAAGGAAGAAGAGTCGGTTCATCGGCAGGCGGCCGTCACTCGCACCGCAGGTGCCGGTCAGGAGCAGCATCGATTGGCGTGTCGCTCTCTGGTAGCGCCGCACCTGCGCGACATACCGGCGATAACTGAAGTCCGAGCCAAACGAGCGGGCGGACCACTCCAGCGTTCCCCAGGCACGCCAGGTGGACCGGCTGAAGAGACTGTCCTTGTATGTGCCGTTGTACTCCGCACGCATGGAGAAGAAGATATTCGTCGTAGTATCGATCTCGGCGATTCCCGCTGATCTCACAGCCGGGGGAACGGTAGCGAAGTTCTCCGGAAACCGCTTATTTCCGCCGAAGAGCGACCAGAGATTGCGATGCGCATTCAACCACCCGGTCTCTTCACCACCGAAGGCGAGNTGGACNGCGGTTCCTTTCGCCGGCACGGCCTTGAGATAGGCCGCCCCGCCCTGTGATTCGTAGAAATCCTTGAAGTCCTCGGTCACGAGCAAAGCGAACCCGGTGTTCTCACCATCGCCGATCAGCCTATCGTCCGATGACGCCAGCGTGCGGCCGTACCGGCCACCGAAGGTGAGCGCCATCGGCTGACACAACCGCTGTTCCACGCCGAATTCGTAGCGGAGATGGGTCGATGCAAAACCGTATCCGACCGTCGCCCAGCCGACAGGCAAGGTCGAGTCGTGACTCTGGTAGCGCACGGTAAAGTACGGCGCGAAACCATCCACCCGGTTGTAGCTGATGCGCGGAATCACGTCCACCACTTCCTCGCCGCGATACATGCGGTGGCGGTGGATCCAGGATCTTCTGGTTCCCGAATACGTATCGCCGTAGATAGTCGAGGTCTTCGCCACCGTAATGGCGCCGGTGATGCTGACCAGATTCCCCCGGACCACGGCCTGCGGCGCAACCGTAATGTCACCGAAGAGAGACACTACGTCCTTATTGGTTTCGCCTGCCACCCGGATGTTTCCGATGACGCTGAAGATAACGCCGCGCACAAAATCGTCCTTTGCGACTTCGACATCCTGATCGAAGGTGACGCGATTCCCGCGATGGATGCCGCTGATCGTCGATCGCGGTCGTGCGCTGGTATAGAATCTGACGGCCGTCTCGTGATCATCGCGCGACACTTCGATGTCCGAGATCGCATCGTACGGATACACTGAGTCATGAAAGAGCATGCCCCGCGCGTCAAAGAGCACCATAGCCGCCGCCGTGACCTTGCCGCCGCCGGTAGCGATGGTGTTCCGCTCGACCTGAACCGCCTGCTCGCCGGACGGCGCCGGGACGGTGATGCGGAGCATGGATTTGTCGAAGCTGACGGTATAGAAGAGTTGACGACTGACGGTTGGTGTGTACTCCTTGATTTCCGGCGGCTGCGAATTCGCGCGAATGGCTGAAATCATGACCGACGCCAGGACGGCCCAGAATAGAACACTCCGGCTGTGCATGGTTGGTGATTGCGTCATACCTCTGACCTCATCTGACGGTAGCGCCTCGTATAGTCAGCGCAGGCGCGGCGGTGGGATTCGAAGGCGATCTGCCCGGGCAGGGCATCGAACGGGAAGAACTGAACCTCAAGCGCGTCATCCGATGCCTGCAGCGTGCCGCCGACAATGTCGGCGAGATACAAGAGCAGCACGGCGTTGGAGCGCGGATCATCGACGCCCGTGTACACCTCGAAAAATGATTTCAGCTTGATATCAAGTCCGGTTTCTTCGCGCACTTCTCGGACGGCGGTCTGCTCGGGGTGTTCACTCCATTCCATGAATCCGGCAGGAATGCACCACCAGCCGATGCGCGGCGGATGCGCCCGCTTTACCAGGAGTATGCTGTCATCCTGCACGATAATCGCTCCGGCCGCGGGTATCGGATTCTGGTAAAAGACGAAACCGCACGATTCATCGGGGCACCGGAGCCGCCGATGCCCGTCCAGCAGGGCCTCCTCCAGCGGTTTCCCGCACAGCGGACAGAAAGTGTAGCCGCAGTGATGCGCCTTGCGGGCAAACAGCTTCTGTTCGTCGAATCGCTCGTACTTATCGGACATTCATCCCTCTCGCGTAGTCGACCATTTTTAGTGCTATGACGGTCGTGTCGTCCTGGGGTGGGGAAGACGGATCGAAACTCTTCACGTCATCCATGATCTTTTGTACGACAAGTTCGGGATGGTCGTTCCGACAGTCAACCAGAAACGAGCGAATCCGCTCTTCGCCATATTCCATTTCGTCCGCATTCATTGCCTCGGACAGCCCGTCGGTGAAGAAGAAGAGCAGGTCGCCGGTGCGCAACTGCACGGTCGCGGAACCGAACTCGAGATTCGGAAACGCCCCCAGAATCGGACCGCCGGTCTCCAACAGTTCGATCTTACCGTCCGCGCGCACAAGAATCGGATAGTTGTGCCCGGCGTTGGCGTACGTGAACAGACAGGTTCGCGTATCCAGCTCACCGTAGAAAAGCGTCACAAACTTGTCGGCCGAGCTACCCTGAACCACCTGCCGGTTGACGTTCCGAAGCATTGCCGGAATCGATGACCCGTTGTTCACTTCGCTGCGAATCATCGCCTGAATCTGCGCCATCATGAGCGCCGCCGGCATTCCCTTGCCCGAGGCGTCCGCAATCACCATACCCCATTTGACGCCGCCCTCGATCGGAATGAAGTCGTAGAAGTCTCCTCCCACCGTCCGGCTGGGAATCGATTGAGCGAACACGGATGAACAGGGCAACTTGGGGGGCTCGGCGGGCAGCAGGTCGAGCTGAATCTGCCGCGCCATCGCCACTTCTTCCTGGAGCCGAACCCGCTCCAGCGACTCGACGTACAGCCGGGCGTTGGTCAACGCACTCACCATCTGGTTCCCCAGCACTCCGAGCAGGTTGTAATCCTCCGCCGAGTAGCTGTATCCCGCCGCCTTGCCGGTGAGCGCCAGGAAGCCAAGCAGGTGTTTGGAATCCTTCATCGGCATGATGACCTTCACCTTCTGGTCGCGGAGCGTGGCGGCGAGAGGGGAGTTCTCCTCGTAAGCGCTGAGTGAGCCATAGTTGGTCGGGGCGTCGAGCAGGTTGATGCCGCGAAGCATCAAATCGTCACGTTCGATGACCGTCCCCCTGCTTTTGCCGTCGTTCGGCAACAGCGCGTATTCACCGATTGAATCGTCGTACAGGACGAAATAGACATTGTCCACTAACAGAGCTGTCTTTAGCGTCTCTTCGATATTCTGCCGCAGCTGTTTGGGATCGAACACCGAAATGATCTGGCGGGAGAACCGTTCCACGATGTACCGGTAATCGGTGCGGGTCCGCATGAACATGGAACGGATCACGTTGTCCAGCCAGCTTGAGATCGGCTGGAACAGCAGGAGCAGGACGATGATGATGGCATAGCTGACCATCTCGGCCCGTTCGCCGAAGGCGGGCGCCAGCAGTTCCTTGAAGCGTACTCCCAGGACGACATAGATGCCGACCAGAAGCGCCATTGCGACCGTGTACAGAAACGATTGCCGAAATACGAGCTGGACGTCGAGAAACTGATACCTGATGATGGCATACGCGAGCACACCGGCGCCGATCAGGGCCCCAAGCAACTGGAGCGCGGTCTGACTGCCCGCCGGGAGGTGCTTGCTAAACAGGATTTGACCGATCAGCCCGAGCGCGAACAGGCCGACGCCGATCCGCAGTCCCCACAGGACGGTCCTGGTCCGGCTCACGAGGCGCGGCTCACGCAGCATCCGCATGCCGCTCTCCAGAAAATATCCGGCGGCCACACAGTAGACGATGTTAAAGACGCCGAACACGGCTTTCTCGTATGACCTGATCGCACCGATCAACAGCAGCACCCACGTGAGAATAGTCGAAAACGGTTTGAGGATCAGCGTGGCAAATCCCTCGCTGGTCGGATCGATCTTGAT
>PQAP01000023.1:53247-56598 GCA_003105265.1 candidate division GN15 bacterium
GTGCATGATTTGCGGCACAAAGATCAGCATCCAGAAGCGGGGCGGGCGTTCGCCGCGGAATCGATCCACCGGAAACAGCCAGGCGAACATCAGCAGATACGGGAAGAACAGTTCCCACACCGTATGAATCTGGTATATGGCGGTCGACTGGAAATCGGTCATCGCCCCGGCCGCCTGATCGGGCTGCTGCATCATCAGGCCGAACGCGAGGAAGATCGGGCCGATTCCGGCAAAAAAGAGCATGGCGCCGGTGACACGGTTCAGCCGGTTGGCAAAATTATCCCGCGAGACCGTGATAGCCAGGAATACGAGGAATCCGCCGGTCAGGAAATACGCCAGTGTTATGAGAAGCCCGCTGCTCATCGCCTGCCTTGACTCAGTTCACCTACACTATGCGATAGCCTTTCCTATTATCACCGTAGTGCCGTCGGGTCCAGGTCTGAACTCGACGGTATCCATGAAGGAGCGCACGATAAAGATGCCCCGTCCGACTGCCTTGAGCAGATTTTCGTTTTCGATCGGGCTTTCGATTTCGGACGGGTCGAACCCGCTTCCCTGATCGGTGACCGATATCAATACCGTGTTGTTCTCACGGGTGATTTGCACCGTTACCACCTTGTCGCCCGCCTGTTTGTTGCCATGCATGACTGCGTTGTTGACGATCTCTGAAACCGAAATGGCAATATCGGGAATCAACGCCTCGGGCGTGCCGAACCGGCGCAACGCGGTCTCGATAAACAGGTCGACATCGACCAGATGTTTCTGGCTGGAGGGGATGATGATCGTATCCCCGGAGATGATAGGTTTGTCCATGCCGTAGCCGCTCCAAAAAAACAGGCAGATTAGCCGACACCTGCCTGTTCCATATATGAAATATGTCTANCTTCGCGTCATGTACTACTTGAACGACTTCACCGCGTCGTCCACGGAGTCGTACGCTTCGAACACCTGCCGCAATTTGGTGATGACCAGCAGCGACTGGATTTTGTCCGTCACGTTGGCCANTTTGAGCATGCCGTCATTATTGCGAAGAGTGGTGTAGCCGGCGATGAGAATGCCCAGCCCGGATGAATTCATCCAGTCGACCTGCCCGAGATCGATGACCACNCGGCGCTGATCCTTCTTGATGTAGTCATACAGGGTATCATGCAGCAAGCTCGCATCCGGCCCGCCCATGATCTTACCTTTGGGTTCGAGTACTACCACGCCGTCCTGAATCCGGTCGGACAGTTTCATTCCTCATGCCTCCGCGCTATTCTGCTCTGGTACTAAAAGATACGGACAGTCCATGTGTCTTGTTTCCTGACCGGGTGCTCATTGCAACTCCGGCGCATTCCGCTAACTTGTTAATTAGCTTCTTATTGGAACGCAAGTCAAGGGGGAAGTAAGGGAGTGAGACTCACTCCGGCCTGGCCAGCCAGTACTGCATGCTCGCGTACAGCAGCCCGACGCCGATGGCGAGGTAGACGATCGCCAGATACTCGCGCGGGATAGGGGAGAGCCGTAGAAGGATTCCAAGAGTAATCATACCTATGATCAAGAGGTATGAGAAGGCCGCCTGAAAGGCGAAGATGCAAATCTTCTCTTTGTGCGGTGACAGATCATAAATCCGGCGAATGTTTCTTTGCGCCAGCTTAGAAAAGACAAAGTGACCCTTAAGAAAGCCGATGATCAGGGCAAGCAGCGCCATCCAGAAGATGTTTCTCTCCGAGTTCCGAAACCAAAGCATCGCCCGGATCGCTAAGAACGCTCCCACTGCGCTCCATACGATTGCGGCCGAACGGACAAGCGTACGTCTCGAAACAGCCGGTTCAGGAATCCGCGTGGCCATAATGCGTTTAGTCTACGGCACAGCCATCCGCCGTGCAAACTGAAAACTTGAGGCCGAAAAGTCTCCAGGATGTGACACCGAATCGGCCCGGGCAGCGTTATAATGGATAAGACCTCCGGTTCCGACAATGAGAAGAAGGAACCGGACTACGAACCTGAGATTTCGGATTGCAGATTCCGGGCCTTGAGTCGAGCCCCCCGGGGCTTTCGACAGGGTTAAGCTATGTGGCAGAAACAGGACATACACCTGACAGACAACGCCCTCACCGTGCTTAAGAAACGGTACCTGATCAAGGATCATGAGGGGCGCGCTATCGAGACGCCGCGCGAGCTGTTTGTGCGGGTGGCACGGTTCATTGCCACGGCTGATCGGGCCTATGGCGCCACCGATGAACAGGTAGACAAGACCGCCGAGCGGTTCTTTACCGCCATGGCCCGGCTGGAGTTCCTGCCCAATTCCCCCACGCTCATGAATGCCGGTCGCCCGCTGGGGCAGTTGTCGGCCTGTTTCGTTCTTCCGGTCGGCGACTCGATGGAAGAGATATTCGAAACCAACAAGCATGCGGCCCTGATTCACAAGTCCGGCGGCGGGACCGGTTTCTCTTTCTCGCGCCTTCGTCCGCGCAACTCGGTGGTTGCCTCGACCTCCGGCGTGGCTTCCGGCCCGGTTTCGTTCATGAAAGTCTACAACGCCTCAACTGAGGCGGTTCGGCAGGGCGGGACCCGTCGTGGCGCGAACATGGGGATACTCCGGGTCGATCATCCCGATATTCTGGAGTTCATTTCCTGCAAGGACAATCTGACTGAAATCACGAATTTCAATATCTCAGTCGCGGTCACCGATGCCTTCATGGAAGCGCTGGAGAAAGGGACCGAGTATCATCTGATCGATCCCCGCACCGGCGGCCCGAGCGTCAAGGATGGCAAGGAACAGACGCTCAGGGCCCACGACGTGTTTGAGAGTATCGTCGAACATGCGTGGCGCTCCGGAGAGCCGGGGCTGATCTATCTCGACCGGATGAATCGTCTCAACCCCACATTTCCGTATGAAATGATCGAGGCGACCAACCCGTGCGGCGAGCAACCGCTGCCGCCGTATGATTCGTGCAACCTGGGGTCGATTAATCTCGGCAAATTCGTGAAGCAGCCGCTGCCGGCCAATTTCTCAATCACCGATCCATCGGTGGGAATCGACTGGGACCGGCTGGCAAAGACAATTCACGCGGCGGTGCATTTTCTCGACAACGTCATAGATCTGAATCGCTATCCGATACCGCAGATCGAGGCCCAGACCCGCCGGAATCGCCGGATCGGGCTTGGCGTGATGGGCTGGGCGGATCTGCTGGCGAAACTCGGACTGCCGTACAACCATGAACTGTCGTTCGCGCTTGGAGAGAAAGTGATGGCGTTTGTCGAATCCGAAGCGCGCAATCAGTCATCGGAACTGGCGTCGGGACGGGGACGGTTTCCCAACTGGGTCAACTCGATCTATCGCCAGCAGCAATTGGCGATGCGCAACGC
>PQAP01000023.1:56981-68089 GCA_003105265.1 candidate division GN15 bacterium
CGTATCGGCTGGCGTGGTCGCTGGGCTGCAAAGGGGTGACGATTTATCGCGACAATTCCCGTCCGCATCAGGTACTTTCAACTACTGGGGAAACGACAGCGGCGATTGCGGCCGGGCATCCGGTAGAGAAGCGGCCGCCTGTTCTCGCCGGATTTACCGAGAAGATTACCACCGGCTATGGCAACTTGTATGTCACGGTAAACATCAAGGACGGCCGGCCGTTTGAAGTATTCGCGCATATCGGCAAGTCCGGTTACACGACCATGGCGGATACGGAGGCGATCTGTCGCCTGGTATCGCTCACTTTGCGTTCGGGAGTCGCGGTGGGGCAGGTGATCAAGCAGCTGCGGGGGATCGGCGGCTCGAGCCAGGTGTACTCGTCGGGGGCGCGGGTCTTCTCGATTCCCGATGCCATTGCTCAGATATTGAACAGACATTTCGGTGAGTCGGCCGAATCGCCTCAGAGCGGCACGGCCTTCGAGATGTGCCCGGAATGCTCCGGGCCGATCAAGTTTGAATCAGGGTGTTTCTCCTGCCCATCTTGTGGTTATTCCACGTGCTGATTCTTCCGATATACTGAAAGACGGATCGTAATCCGCGCATTCAGGAATAGAACTATGTCAGGACCTGGCTTCATACCGGCTGGACGCACGTCCATGGTGAAAAAGGGAGACCTGCAGTTGCAGGTGCAGACGGAGTACGCCCAGCGCCCCGCGCCGCGCATCACCACTACCATTCTCAACGCCGGGCAAGTCGTCAATAAAATCGAGCGGGCGCTGGATCACGAAATATCATCGCTCGATGAGCAGGCGCGGGTCGAAGTATCGCTGAAACGGCAGCATCAGGAAGTGATCGGTATCCTTCAGGATCAGTCGGCGCAGCAGTCACATAATGCGGGAATTGATGGTGTACCGGAAAGTGAATGGGCCGGGAAGTTGATGACCATTCCGGGAGTGCAGAAGGTCTATGCTCTGGATAACGACGGCAATTTCTTCTCGGACTCCGGTTCCGAGGAGTTCCGCAAGGCGTTCGGGCCGATCTTCAGGAATATCCGGGAATTGATGACCGTATTCGGACCGATCTCCGGCACCGACTGCACGCGGGAATCGGGAGTGTACGAAGTCGAACGGGACCGGCTGTATTTTGCCTCGACCGGCGGCGAATGCTATTTCGTCATTGTGCGGCGCGTCAATGTCACGACGAATTATGAGCAGGAGATCAAGTCCTGCCTTGAGATTGGCTCAGCCGGTTAGACGTCGCAGCGTCTCTACGGTAAAATGAAAGCCCGCTTCATTACTGAAGCGGGCTGAATTTTTGGGAGAGAGACGCGTGATTTGAAAAAACTCCCGCAAATCTTACGGTAAAGGTCTTAAAGCCGCTTGTCGTGTTTTGTTTTCGCTACTGCCGTCATGGCAGGTCACCGCGGACACGCAACGAGCAAGAGACAACCTTCATAGGTCGAGTGTTAGAGATTTTCAAATGACTGTCTCTCTCCGTCACTCTGCGGTATAAGAAGGCGTCCACAACGCCAAAAAACAAGAGGATTTTCCGCAATTGCCAACACCTCGCGCAGGTGCTACATTCGGGAGCAGTGAGGAGACAGCGGCGTTACGAAATATGATGGATGCCATCGGTATCGACCTGGTTGAAATACATCGACTAAAGCAAGTTATTGAACGGTACGGNGATCGTTTNCTNAACCGCGTGTACGGTTCNGNNGAACTGGCNGCNCTNCAATCCCGCCGNGACCGTTATCANTTNCTNGCCGGACGNTTCGCGGCCAAAGAGGCGGCCATCAAGGCCCTCGGTCGCTATCTGGCCGTACGGCCACCTTATCGGGAGATTCAAGTTGTAAACGATAATACCGGGCAACCACGACTGCTATTCGCAGGAGATACNGCGCTCAAGCTGCGGCATTTGGAATCACAGGTGTCCATAGCCCACGAGCGCGCTCACGCGGTGGCGGTGGTTGTTCTATGGGAGAAATCATGAATCCACAGGACGTTCTCAAGCTTTTCAAAGACTCGCAGGCCCTGTTGACCGGGCACTTTCTGCTCACGTCGGGGCGTCATTCGGACGTGTACTACGAAAAATTCACGCTGCTCAAGAATCCGGCGATCTGCACGCGTATCTGCGAAGCCATGGCGGAATCATTCCGGGGCAGTGGTGCGGAAACAGTCGTGGGGCCGACCACCGGCGGAATCATCATAGCGTACGATGTCGCCCGCTATCTCGGCATCGAATCAATATACGCGGAGCAGGGAGACAGCGGCCGCGTATTCAAACGGGGTTTTTCGCTCGAACCGGGACAGAAAGTGGTGATCGTCGATGATGTGCTCACTACCGGAAAATCGGTCGAGGAGGTTATCGCGCTGGTGAATTCCTACAAAGCACATATCGTGGGGATAGGGCTGCTTCTGGATCGTTCCGGCGGGGCGGTGAAATTCCCTTACCCGGTGCATTCGCTGGCTACGGTGAGTGCCAAAAGCTGGGATGCGAAAGAGTGTCCGCTGTGCGCGAAAGGGGAGCCGTTCACCCAGCGCGGAAGCCGCAAGATGTCGGTATCATGACCTGCTCTTCGGCGGCCGTTTTGGCAGCATCGGTCTGACCGTGAAGCGGTCCATGGCCGGAGAGTGGGAAATCGACCGTAATGGTGGTGCCTTGGCCGGGGGTAGAATCGACATGGAGCCGACCGCCGTGATTGTCGATGATGCGCTTGCAGACTACCAGTCCGAATCCGTGGCCGGAGACCTTGGTGGTGAATCGCTCCTGAAACGCCCGGTGGAGGAGTTCCGGCGGCATGCCGCAGCCGGTGTCGGTAATCGAGAAGCGAAACAGACCCTCTTCCCGCTGTACGTTCAGGCAGACCGAAATCTCCTTGCGTGACGACTCCGCGGTGGCATCGGCTGCATTGTTAAAGAAGTTATAGAGCAACTGCTGCATCTGGGTCGGATCGGCGTCAAACAGGACGTTATCAACCGCCTCGCTGACCGTGACGGTGACATCGCGAAACCGCTTCTGGGGCTTGAGATAATCCAAAACCTCGGCGAGCAGCCGGTCGAACGAAATGGTTGTCTTTTCCGATGAAATCGGCCGGAGGTCCATCAGGTTGGCGGTGAATTTCTTAATCTTCTCGATCGTTCCGGCCATGGCAGTCGTGTATTTCTGCAGATCGTTGAAGTTGCCCTTCTTGATATTGAAATCCAGAAGCGACAGATTGCCGGCCACCACGCCGATAAAATTGTTCATTTCGTGACCAATTTCCGCGGACATCAGGCCTCGCGTCGCGATCGTTTCGAGACGAATGGTCTCGTCCTGCAGTTCCTTCAGCCCCGCGTAAGCTTTCTGGGTTTCTTCGAGGAGATCCAGGTTCTCCAGAGTCGTGGCCAACTGGCTGGCTGTCACCGCGAGGAATTTCAAATCGGAATCCTTGAGAGAGGTGGCGCTGTCGCTCGGTTCAAACACAATCCGGCCGAACGCGGTATTGGCTCGCGTGATCGGCACGTGCACGAGCGGCTGACCCTGACGCGCCCACGGCGGGCGCATCAGCGCCCTGCCTTTTTCCGGCATGGTCGGCGTATACAGGGGATGATCCTCGAAGCAGGTGGAGACAATGGGATGTCGCAGAGCTTCGATGCGCTCTCCGATGACCGCATCCAGTTCGGGGTCCAGCGGACCCTCGGTCAGATTTTCTGTGGCGCCGTAGATGGTGATCTCGGTGAACATGTTCTCCCGGCGGTTGAACAGCACGGCGGCGCCATTGGCGACATGCTGGTTCATCATGATGAACTTGAGGGAGGAAGTGATCAGGGAAATGCGGTCATTGGCAGCGAAGAGCATCTGGCTCAGGTCCGACATGCGCGTCAGTTCCTGCTCGGCGCTCTTGGCCGCGACTTCGCTCTTCTTGACCAGGGCGTTGCGGACTGCCTGCCGGATCTCGCTTAACTCAAATGGCTTCATTATGTAATCAAACGCGCCCTGCTTGATCGCATTCTTGGCGGAGGCGAGATTGGCGTAGCCGGTGATGAAGATGACCCCGAGATCGGGAAGCATTTCGCGGCCTCGACAGACCAGTTCAATGCCGTCCATGCCGGGCATCCGGATGTCGGTGATCAGAAGGTCAAATCGCTTCCTAGTCAGCCAGTTCAGGGCGTCTTCCGCGGTCCCACAGGTCTCGACCGCGTAATTGTCATCCTCGAGCGCGTCTCGCACCAGGGACACCACGACGGTTTCATCGTCGACTACCAGAATCTGGGGCTGTCCGGTGCGTTCTTCACTCATGGCGTCTTGACGGGATGCAGAACCTTGTCCAGGATCTCACGGAGCTGGTTGAGGTCAAACGGTTTCTTGAGGCAGTACGCCGCTCCGGCATTGAGCGCCTGTTCGGCGAGGTGATCAGGCAGGGAGTCCGTCAGTATGAACGGAAGCCCCGGTTTGGCCGCCCTCACTTCCTTAAAAATAACATACCCGTTTTTCCCGGGTATATGAAGATCGCAGATGCACAGGTCGAACGACTCGCCTATAGCGATCGACGCTCCCGCCACGCCGTCGGCGGCCGTGCTGACCTCGTGCCCCTGGTCGGTAAGCATTTCCGACAGCAGGTCGCGGATGACCTGCGAATCGTCAATGACCAGAATTCGCGCCATATTAGTTCCCCCCCGAGGACTGGAGTGCCTGCTCAACCGACTGCAGGAGCTCCTTTATGCTGAACGGCTTGGCCAGGAAGGCGCAGGCGCCGTTCTGAACGGTCTGGCTGACCGTAGCGAGACTGGAATAGCCGGAGATCACAATCACTTTCGATCCCGGGTAGGTGTCCCGTGTAAACCGCACGACCTCTTCGCCCGAGACGCGCGGCATGCGAAGGTCCGTGATCACCAAGTCGAAGTTCTGTGCCTTGATCTTCTCGATGGCCTCATCGCCGTCGGTGGCCAGAGAAATGGCGTAGTCTTCCAGAACCTCAGAAAGGAAATCACGAATGATCTCTTCGTCATCGACAACGAGAATAGTTCTCTTAGTTTCCGTCATCGTTGATGGATCCTATCTGACGCCGAAACTGAAACTCTGTTTTTGATCTTTATCGGTTTCCGGTTCCGGTTTCTGAATGGGGAGTATGATGGTGAAGGTCGTTCCTTTGCCAACTGTCGACTGGACACTGATTTCGCCGCCGTGCTCCTTGATGATGCCGTAGCTCACCGACAGGCCCAGCCCGGTTCCCTTGCCGACTTCCTTGGTAGTGAAGAACGGTTCGAAGATGCGCTTGAGGTGCTCTTCCTTGATGCCGGAGCCGTGGTCGATGAACGAGAGTTCGACAGTGCCGCCGAATTCGCCCAGCGCGGGGCTGAACCGCGACGTGATCATAACCGTCGAACCGGCCGGCGACGCGTGCATCGCGTTGATAATCAGGTTGGTGAACACCTGCTGGAGCTGGCCGGCATTGCCCTGGATATGCGGCAGGTTCGAATCGAGCACCGTCTCGAGTTTGATTTGGTTCAAGTGTAACTGGTGACCGACAAACGTGAGTGTTTCCTCGATCGCCTTGTTGACGTCAACTTCATCGAATTCGACCGTCCGCGACGACCGCGAGAACCGCAGCAGGTTCTGAACGATTGTCTTGCACCGGCGCGCCTGGGCCTCGATGTCGGAGACGTAGCGAATATAGCTCTGCACTTCCTTGCTGGTGGTCTTCTCCGGCACGTTCTTCTGCAGTTTCTCCAGCGTGAACTGGGCGTAGCCGAGGATGCCGCCGAGCGGATTGTTCAATTCGTGGGCCACCCCGGCAGCCAGCTGACCGATGGCCCCCATCTTCTCCGACTGAATGAGCTGCGCCTGCGCTTCCTCCAACTGCAGCGTGCGCTCAACAATCTTCTCTTCGAGCGTGCGGTTGTACTGCTCGATTTCGCTGCGAGACTGCCGCAGCGACTCGATCATGTTGTTGAAGGTCCTGGCCAGGTGGCCGATTTCATCCGCCTGATTGATCTCCACTTTGGCGTTGAGATCGCCGTGACTGACGCGATCGGTTACTTCCACCAGCCGCGTGATCGGACGCGCCACGATGCCAACGGTGAACGTCAGGAGAAGAATCGCGCCTATAACGATGATGGCGGTGAGGAAGTAGGAGGCGATCTTGGCCTCAAGGATTGAGCGGTTAACGTGCTGCAGCGACAGCCCCATTTCGATGTAGCCGATGACTTCTTCGCTCTTTTCGGCCGCGAGCGTGCTGTCAAGGCCACCCGTAATACCGAGGTTTTCCCGGCTGACGGTGTGCTTCACCGTTACGATAGGGCTGCTGATGACGAGGTATTCATTGCCATCTTTGCCGGTCGTGTAGACATACTGGCGTGAGCTTGCGTTGACCGAACCGTTGTTCGATGCGTCTATCCCGGCCGCCTGCTTGGCGCTGTCACCGATTTGCGCCAGCACCACGCCGTCCACGCCGGTGATGATCGTGTACGTGACAACGTCGAACTGAGCCGGCGCTTTGAGCAGTTCTTCGAGGTCGTATTTCGACCCGAACAACACGCCGCTCTCAGCGTCGATCGCCAGGACGCGCACCATGGTTTCGCCGGTGACTTCAAGTTCGTGCCGGAAGCTTTCGGACTGTCGGCGCACGAGATATCCGGAAATGGCCAACATGCTGACCACGAGCATCGCCGCAATCGGAATGATGAATTTGAGTCGGAGACTCATGCCCATGAATTTGGCGCGGAGGTTCATCGGTAAACCTCCTTGGCGATGGCCACGAGGGAATCGGGCATCTTGATCGCCATGTGCTGCGCGGTCTTCTCGTTGTAGTGAAACCACACAATATCGGGCGTTGTCACGCTGATATTGGCAGGATGGGCACCCTTGAGAATCTGGCAGGCGATCTCACCGGCCTGTCGGCCGACGGCCTTATAATCGAAGTCGAGGGCGAACAACGCGCCTGATTCGACCAGAATTCTGGAGAAACCCATGAACGGCGTGCCGCGCCGCAGAGCATTGATCAGAATGTACTTGGTCGACTGCGGCGTGAACAGGGTTGGATCCGCCAGCGACCACAGCCCCTGGGCGACCTTGGTAATCGAATCCATCCGCGCCGCCAGATCTTTCTCGCTGTCCACTCTCAGGGCGACCAGCTCCAGACCACATGACCGCGCCACAACCTGAGCCGGCGGGATCATGGAAGCCGTATTGGCCGAGTACAGGACGCCGATCGTCTTCAGATTGGGAATAATCGTCTTGAAGTACTCAAACTGCGTGCGGGGCGGAATCGAAAGGGAAGCGCCGGTAACGTTGCCGCCGGGACGGTTGAATGTCTCCACGAATCCGGATACAACGGGATACATGACGGAACTGAAGACGATGGGAATGTCGGCGAAGTTCGCTTTGGCGAATTGCGTGGCATCAGTGCCCGTGGTCACCAGCAGATTGGGGTGAATTACCCGTATGGAATCGCGCAGGTGGCCCGACTGCATATCGGCGACGTTCAGCAAAATTTCGATGAATTGTGTGTTCGGGTTGGACGAACGGATGACGGACTTGACGCCGGAAACACTACGCTGCGTGGAGGTCAGGGTGTCAGCGGTGACAATGACGATCTTTTGCGCCGACACTTCTGGAGAAAGCAGGCAAATCCCCCCGAGTACCGGCAGTATGAATACGAGAAGTCTACCAAGACGGAGCTTCACAGCCGCTGTCTAACCTTTCTTTGCCCAACGCAATGGCATACCTGGGGTCGGGGGATTGACCACGCTCAGGCCAACCGCAGACCTATCCCATCAACACCTGTATCGGTCCGACCGGATATTTCTTCAGGTCGGGGCACTCGTTTTTCGCCGTTGTGCCCGATTGGGGCGGTCAAGTTTTCCGGAGGGGGGACGATATATCCTATCAGTATCACAACGAACCGTGAAACTGGGCAAAATCGCTTAGGAGATTTTCCAGGGAAAAGAGCATTTCTATGGGACTGTACCCCGAAAACAGGCGACTGGTGATTACCTTGTCTGTCCTGGCTATCGGACTTGTGCTGACATGGAGCATGTCAGTCACGGCCGGCGTGACAGGAAAGGTGTCGGGGGTTGTGACAGATGCCGCAAGCGGCAAACCGCTGGTCGGGGCGACCGTACGCGTCGCCGGCACCGACATGGCTGCTGTCACCGACGAGGACGGGGAGTATTTCATCATCGGCGTTCCCGGCGGTAAGTACGACATTGTCGTGACTCACGTCGGGTTCGAGAAGTATGTCAAGAAGGACGTGCGCGTGCTTCTGGATCTCACCACGCCGGTGGATTTCGAGGTTCAGCAAGTCACCATCGAGTTGAAAGACCAGATGGTGGTGTACGCCACTGCCCCGCCGGTGCAAAAGGACCTGACCGCATCGAAAGTCATTTTCACCTCGGACCGTCTCCGGAATTTGCCCAACGTTCAGACGGTACAGGCGGTGCTCGGCGTCTATCCGGGTGTGGTCACCGACCGCAACAACGCGATGCACGTTCGCGGCGGCCGGGGCGGCCAGGTCACCTACTATTATAATGGCTTCTCGGTGCAGGACCCGTTTGTCTCCAATAGCGGAATCAGGATCATCCCGACCGCGCTGGAAGAACTTTCGCTGACCTCCGGCGGTTTCACGGCTGAATACGGCGAAGCGATCTCCGGCGTCGTGAGCGCGGTCACGCCGGAAGGCGGGCCCAATTATCACGGACGAATCAGGTCATTCGAAGGGATGACGCACTCATATGATGCGCTTACCGGTCAGTGGCGATCGCTGGATCGCAACTCCAACCGGTCGTTGAGCGCCAATGTGTCCGGTCCGCTGCCGTTTGCCAATCCGACCAAGTACAATTTCTTCGCGGCCGGCGAATACCTGCGTGACAACAGCAGCTTGCCGCACAACTACTATGTCAGCTACGCGGGTGTCGGCAAACTGTCAATGCAGCCGATGCCGAAGCTTAAGATTTTCGTCAATGGCGCGTATCAGAATGTATGGGGTGACCGGTATACTCATCGCGATGTCAACGGCCGCTCATACGACTACGATTTGAGCGGGTTGCCGTCGTTTAAGAACATTGCCTACCTTGCAGGCGTTTCGGCTAACTACGCCGTAAATGACATCTCGATTCTGAGTGTATCCCTCAATCGTTTCAAAACGACCTCCAAGCAGGCGCCCAAGCGATATTTCGACCTCTACTGGCGCGACTGGCCGGGCTATTCCGAGGACTCAGAAGGCAATTATGACGGCACCATCGATGACAACAACTATATGAATAATCGTGACTGGACCGATGCCGCCCAGGCGACGGGATTCGCGTCCGGGCCGGACTTCGAACCGACCTATCGGTGGCGCAGTGCCGCGTACAATTCGCTCTTGGCAAGCTGGTTGAGTCAGATCAACAAGAGCAACGAGGTGAAAGTCGGGCTTTCGTACCGCCGTTATGCCGTCGACTGGGATTTCAAGCAGTTCTACAACGCCAGTCCGTACGGCGAGAAATACTCGAGCAATCCGATCTACACCTCCGCGTTTATCCAGGACAAACTGGAATACCGCGATATCATCGTGAACCTCGGTCTCCGCTACGATTATCGCAATGCGGATATTGAATACAATACCACCCCGGGCGGACTCACGCCGACCTTCAAGACGGCCGACGGCAGGTCGGAACTGTCGCCGCGGCTGGGCGTGTCATTCCCGGTGACCGAGAACAGCGTGGTCAGATTCAACTACGGCGTCTACTATCAGGCGCCGCAGTATACGACGATGTATACGAACCTGAGCGGCAACATCTCATCCGGGCTGCCGCTGCTCGGTAATCCGGACCTCCGGTCGGAGCAGACCAAGTCGTACGAGCTGGGTGTTACCAGCATGGTGCGCGAGGACCTCCGAATGGGGATCACCGCTTATTACAAAGACATGAAGGATCTGGTCACCACCCGTTCCGACTTCAAAGTGGCCGGCGCTCCCGTCACGCAGTTCAAGAACGGTGACTACGGCACGGCCAAGGGGTTTGATGTCGTACTGGAGCGGCTGCCCAAAAGCGGGATATTCAGCGGGTCAATCTCCTATAGTTACCTGATCGCGATGGGAAACGGTTCCTACGCGCTCGAACCGTACTACACGTACCTCAATGACGCGGTGGATTCGCTGGCGCCGATCAAGGAGTACCCGCTCGACTTCGATCAGCGGCACTCGGTGACCGCGGTGGCTGATTTTCGCATCCCCCGGAACTGGAAGGGCAGCATTTTCGGCCTGCCGATTCCCGGCGCCTGGGGAGTGAACGTGGTCGGGTACGTCGGCTCGGGCCTGCCGTACACGAAAACCGACAACATAGGGAACCGACTGGGTGAACGGAACGAAGGCCGGCTGCCGTCGCAGTCACGCGTCGATATGCGGTTCAATAAGGATTTCGCCTTCGGCATGAAGCAGCAGCTCGTCACATTCTTCATCGAAGTCGACAACCTGTTCAACACGCGGAACATTATCAATGTGTACACGAACACCGGTTTACCGGACAACGACAACAACCGGGTTGGGACGTCCGGGTTGACGACCAGCATGGACGAAATCGCCCGGCTGGACCGGCTGTATGATCATGATCCGCAAAACTACTCGTTGCCCCGCACGATTCGCACCGGGCTCGAGTATAGCTTCTAAACCGGAGGCCAGTTGACATGAAGCAGATTACACTGAACAGAGTCACCTGCAGCGCCATCGTGATAGCGCTGCTGGCACTGGTCTCCACCGTATCGGCCACCAAGGATGTGATGCACCGCCCGCCCCAGGGACCTGTGATAAGCGGGCCGATGCCCACACCGGCGCCGATCACGATAGACCAGATCATTCACGATGTCGGAAACATCAGAACCACCGTCGACAACATGGGCTACATCGGCGGCTACCGCTATTACAACCTGCCATCCGGCGAGTGGCCCCGTAATTCAGGCCACAATTATATCGGCGAACTGAAATACTGGATGGGCGGAGTGACACCCGCGGGCGACACGCTTGTGGACAACACCTGGGATGAGTTTCAGGGCATGACCTCGCTGGTATCCGGCACGGAAGACTACAAGATCTTCCTCTCGACCGATACCGGCCGCTACTATCAGTATAACCGGAACGACACGGTCGGTCT
>PQAP01000023.1:68360-83056 GCA_003105265.1 candidate division GN15 bacterium
TATCATGACTTTGCATTCGGCCTCTACGTCGACCTCGACGTCGGTGGTCCCGACGGCACCGGCGAGAACGGACGGCTCGGCGATGTCGTAAGGTATGACACGACCGAAAATCTGGCGTGGACAATCGATCTGGACGGCTTTGACCCCGGTTGGGGACCGACCGTGACAACCGGCGTTATGGGCACGAAACTGCTCGAAACACCGGACAATATCGGTATGACCGGACTCCGGACCGGCGAATGGGAACAAGTGCCATCCGACCGGCCGATCGACGACATCCCCCGGTTCGAATTAATCAGCACTGCGGCGTTTGACGCGCCGCTGCCGCCTGCGGACCAGTACTACATTCAGTGTACGCGGGGCATCGACATGCCGGCAGGGAAGACCGTACGGGTCGTGTACGCTCTCATCGCGGGAGAGGACGAAGCGGACTTCCGCGCCAATGCCGCGCGGGCGCAGTCGCTCTATGATAAGAATTACGTCGGGCCTCAGCCGCCCGCGACGCCAACGCTGACGGTGCGGCAGGGAGATCGGAAAGTCTACCTGAGCTGGAACGATACGGCAGAAGCGAGTGTCGATCCGCTGTCCGGCACGGAAGATTTCTCCGGGTACAAGCTGTATCGCAGCAGCGACATGGGCAAGACCTGGGGAAAGGTCAATTACAAGACCAACAACAGTTGCATGGAAACGGACTATACTCCGGTCACGACATTCCGCGTCGAAGATCCGGGTGATCCGATTCCGAGATCATACATCGATACCGGTCTCTACAACGATGTAGAGTACTGGTACTGTCTGAGCGCGTTCGACCGCGGTGACACCTCGGTGCCGGTCGACGCCCTTCAGAACGGCTTCGGCGTGCCGGGCGTCGTGACGAACGTCGTTCGCATAGTCCCGTCGCCCGATCCGGCCGGCTACTTTGCCGCGGCCGCGACCGTGAAGCACGATTACAGCGGGGCGTTTGAACCGTCCGAAGGCAGCGTCTATCCCGTGCTGTTCAACCGGGATTCGCTGCTGGGATCGGAGTACATGGTCACATTCTCGGATACCCGCAGCCGTGCCTACTGGTACCTGATCAATACTACGACCGGCGACACGCTGCTCACGCAACAGCGCCGCTATACGGACGCTCCCGATCTTTATGAAATCACCGAGGGCCTGCGAGTGGTGGTTCGCGACGGCGACCGAGTGCCGCGCGGGTATCGCCAGACTCAATTGGCCGGTGCCGACACAACCTTGAAGATGGGAGAGTTCCTGGGCGAGTCGATTCCGTGGCTGACCGGCAATCCGAGCTACACCTACGGCAATTCACATATGCGTCCCGGATTCGAGCTCCGGTACACGAGCGACTCGACCGTGGTGCCTTCGGTAATCGAGTATTGGGTCCCAGGGACGCAGTATCATATTCCATTTGCGATCTGGAACCTCGAAACCAACACCCGTGTCTCGGCGGCGGTTTATGACGCCAACGATGACGGCGTCTGGACCCCGGATGAACCGATTACGATCGTCGATTTTCCATACGACTCGACTCAGGACCTGACCGGCCTGGCGTTCCCGTACTACTACAGCTGGATCTTCTATTTTGACCCGGACACGTACGCGCCCGCCGCCGGTGATGTCTACACGATCGAAGGTGCGCCGCTCAACGGTCCGAATGACGTCTTCACGTTCAAGGTGGACGGCATAAGCGCGGCTGATGCATCGGTCGACCTGAAGAAGATCAAGGTGTCGCCGGATCCGCTCTATGTGCGGTATTCGTCGATGGCCGAACGGGTCGATGGTCGCTCCACGCTAGCGTTTCACAACCTGCCCGACAGGTGCACGATTCGGATTTACACGCTGGCCGGCGATCTGGTCAGCACGATTGAACATACCAATGGCACCGGTACCGAATACTGGTACCTCATGTCCGTGAACGATCAACAGGTGGCCTCGGGCATCTACCTGTATCACATCGATTCGCCGTACGGGGAGCGGTTGGGCCGCTTCGCCGTCATAAAGTAGAGGAGACGTGCCATGAAACGATTACTGATAATCATTGCGGTTTTCGCTCTGGCGAGCGCCGCCTCTGCTGGAAACTCGAAAGTCGGCTCAGCCGGGGCCCAATTCCTGAAGATCGGCGTGGGCTCCCGTTATCAGGCGATGGGGGAAGCGTCGGTGGCAACGGCTAATGACGTTTACTCCATGTTCTGGAACCCGGCCGGGCTGGCCAGCGTCGACAACACGGCGGTCGGCTTCACCAATGTCAATTGGGTGCTTGACATCAACCTCAACTATGTCGGACTGGCGCGCAATTTCGAGGGGATCGGCGTTTTCGGAGTGTCGGCTACTGTCCTGTCGATGGGCGAGCAGGAGATCACGACCTTTGAAAACCAGGAGGGAACCGGCGACACCTATTCCGCGTCATCGTACGCCATCGGCCTGACTTATGCCCGGATGCTGACTGCCCGGTTTGCCTTCGGCGGCTCGGTGAAATATATCGGCGAGCGGATACATCTCGAGCGCTCGCAGGGATTTGCCTTTGATTTCGGCACGTTGTTGCAGACGGGATTCCGCTCATTGCGTCTCGGCATGAGCATCACCAACATGGGTCCTGAGATGAAATTTGACGGACCCAGTTTGGGTCTGCGGTATGACAATACCCAGGGACCAACCGGGTCGGTGCCGGTGGAACTGAAGGTGACGCCGTACGATTTGCCGATGATGTTCCGAGTCGGTCTGGCCTACGATGTCGATTTCTCTCCCAATGCGAGACTGACGCTGGCTTCCGAATTGCGTCATCCCAATGACAACGTCGAGCAGGGGGCGTTTGGCGCGGAGTTCGGATTTGCCGAGAAGTTCTTCCTTCGTGGCGGTTACAAGATCCAGTACGAAGAAGAGGGGCTGTCGCTGGGCGGCGGTCTCAACACGCCGATTTCCGGCGATACGCGGCTGACTGTCGACTACTCGTGGCAGGATTTCGGCCGTTTGCAGTCGACGCAGCGGTTCTCGGTGGGCTTCACGTTCTAAGATCATACAGTTTCTGCAGGAAGCCCCGACGCCGGGGCTTTCTTTTTGGGCGGTTCTGGACATCGCGGGTATACTCAGGTATATTGAGTGAGCGTGACAACAGTACCATGAACTAGAGACGGACTAATGACTTACAGACTGCGATTACACTCAATAGCGGCAATTCTTCTTATCGTTGTGCTCGCGGCGCTGCCGGTACGGGCGCAGTATGCCGCCATTCAAATGCTGACTGAGTATTTCGATCTGGTGATTTCCGGAAACTACGAGTCGGCCAGTTATATGTGGAGCGAACAGGCACAGGCACGGGCCAGTCGGTTCGGCATCACGTACACCGGCATTCCGATCCGCTGTGACTGCACATCGCCGATCATCCGCAACCCGGATGCCGCGCGCGGTCATCTCACCCCGCCGGTCAAGCAGTCGGAAAACCTGGCCGCCGACACCGTCGTCAGATTGCAGTTCTCGAATGTCATCGGCGGCAACTTGGTCGAATGGTACTATTACGCGCAGAAGGCCAACGGCTATTATTCGCTTATTTATCCCGAGGATTTCTATGGCCGATCGTGGCCGGTGGTCGAAACAAAGTACTTTCGTATTCACGCCCAGCCCGGCGTTCGGGCGCTGCTCAATCCTGTTATAATCGAGGAGGCGGACAGGTTTATCGAACGAATGGCCGATTCGCTCAAGCTGACCAAAGATCGGCTGGCTGAAATCGAAAAGGCCAAAATAGAATATTTCTTTTGCGAGAGCGAAGAGACGGTCAAGGCCATCACCGGTCAGACGACCAAGGGAATGCTGGACCTGGCGTCCAACGACATCATATCGACCGATTTCCCGCACTACCATGAACTCGTGCATCTGCTGGTCAATATCAAGCTGAAAGACCTTCCGCTCACCACCCTGCCGCTGCTACGCGAAGGGATTGCGGTCCGCTATGGCGGTCGCTGGGGCAAGCGGGTGACGGCTCTCATGGATCTCGGAATCTACTTATATCGCGAGAAGCTGGTAGAGCTTGATTCCATCGTGACTGTCCCGGGTTTTCAATCATCGGCCAGTGCCGACATAGCGTATCCGGTGGCCGGTCTGTTTGCCTCGTGGATAATTGATCGTTCCGGTTTGCAGGGGTTCTTTGACCTGTACCGGAAGTTCTCCCGCTCCGACGGTTCTCTCGATACGTTGAATCATCTTGAGCTTCGCCGAATGCTCGCTGAAGGGCTGAAATTGCCGGACTGGGCAGCGGTGCAGGCCGGATTCGCCGCCTATCTCGACAGTGAGGCGACGCGGGTAGCAGTAGCCCGACCGGGAGTAATAGCGGACGGCAAGGAATTGATTCATACAGATCGAATTACGGTAAGGCAGGATAAGGATTGGCTGTCCTTTGAGTTTTCGCCGGATCCGTCCAGCGAAGTGACCGAAGGAAATCTGTTGTTCGGAAAAGACCAGCGACTCGTAAACGCCCGCTCGCCCCTGTTCGACGAGCAGTACCAGCAGGGCTATCCATTTGACGGTTTTCGATACGGCGTTCGGATCGATCAGAACGAAGCCGGGCTGTACGATTACGCGACCAACGAACTGGTGGCCAAGTACATCTGGGGAATCGCGCCGTCCGATGACTATTACACGGCATCGGACAGAAAGGTCCGGGTCCGATTCCGGACATATCTGCTCGGCAAAACGCTGCCGGCATCGAGCGATTTCCGTCTGATGCCGAAGTAGACGCCGGCCAGACCGGCGTGACTGGACGATAGGGATGACCAAGTGCAAAGGAACGGATTCTGAACACGTACGATTTTGATCTCGTCGTCATCGGCTCCGGCCCGGCGGGCGAAAAGGCGGCTATCGAGGCGTCACGCTTGCGCCGGTCAAGTGCTATCATCGAGAGGAAATCGGTGCAGGGGGGCGTCTGCATACACACGGGAACCATTCCATCGAAGACCCTGCGGGAATCGGCGTTATACATCGCGGGGTTGCGTCAGCGCACGGCCTACGGTTTGGTCGGCGGGGTGAAATCGGATCTGACGATCAGGGAGCTGATGCACCGCAAGGATCAGGTGGTGCAGCAGGAGCTCGACGTTATTCAACAGAACATGGCCCAGCACCGGATCCAGGTGATTCACGGCACGGGAAGAATCGTCGATGCCCACACAGTGGCAATTGCGGACGGCAGCGCCACGAGCCGCAATATCACGGCCGAAGTGATCGTGATTTCGAGCGGCACGCGCTCGTTTCATCCGCCGAACGTGCCGTTCGATGACAAACTGGTGTACGACGCCGAGACCATTATCGATCTCGACGTTCTGCCGCGCACGCTTACGATTGTCGGCGGCGGAGTCATCGGCTGCGAATATGCCTCGATATTCACCCACCTCGGCGTCAAGGTCACCATTGTCGACCCGCGCACCAAGCTGCTGTCCTTTCTGGATCATGAAATCGCCGATGCCCTCAGTTACCTGATGCGAAAGTACGGTATCACGCTGATGCTGGGGGATTTGGTGGAGCACATCGAAGCAGGCAACAATCAGACTACGGCCATCACCAGGTCCGGTCGGAAGATCGTCTCGGACCGGCTGCTGTTCACCGCCGGTCGACGCGGCAATACCGAGAATCTCGGGCTGGAGGCGCTGGGGATTGCGGTGGACGATCGCGGCATCATCAGGGTGGATGACAGGTACCGGACGACCGTGCCGAGCATCTATGCGGTGGGAGACGTGATAGGTTTCCCGTCGCTGGCATCGGTTTCGATGGACCAGGGGCGACTGGCAGCCATTCACGCCCTCAAGAAGGACGATATCTCCTGTCTCAATACGCTGCTGCCATTCGGCATTTATACGATTCCCGAAGTTTCGCTGGTCGGGGAGACCGAAGAATCACTGGTGGCGGCGGGTCAGCAGTTCGAGATTGGCATCGCGCGGTATTTCGAACTGGCTCGCGGGCAGATTATCAACGATCACGACGGCATGCTCAAGCTGCTGTTTGATCGCGAATCCAAGCGAATTCTAGGCGTCCACATAATCGGCGACCGGGCGACCGAGCTGATCCATATCGGGCAGGCGGTCATGACCCACGGCGGGACGCTCGACTACTTCATAGATACGGTGTTCAATTACCCCACGCTGAGCGAAGCATACAAGGTCGCAGCCATGGACGGCTTCGCCCGGCTGCGGGACTAGCCCACGATCGCTTAGCGGCCCGCTGCGTCGCGAGAGAGTGCGTTCAGGCGACTTCTGACGAACGCGGTATCCGGCTGGTTCTTGCCGTACTGGAAAAACTCATTGTAATACCTGGTCGCCAGCGCCGTGTCACGGCGGTTCTCCGCAAGCATCCCTTTGATGATGTAGGGATATGCCTGCGTGGAATCGACCGTCAGGAGGTAAGTCGCAATGGAATCGGCGGCCTGCGGGAATCCGGCCCTCATCATGATGATCATCTGATCGGTTTTGATATCCTGATCGGAGGGGAACAGCTTAAGCATGAGCTGCATCGTTTTGATCGCTTCCGGATAATTCGGGAGATCACGATAATACGCATACAGATTTTTCAAATTTTCCTTCCGGTACGGCTCGAGCAGGAGACAGGTATCAATTTGACCCTTGGCCTGTTCAAAACGCCCAAGATTCAACTGAATCTGAGCCGCGACGATTCGGGGCTCCGTCCAGTACGGCATCCGGGCGATGGTCTGATGCAACCGATTGAGGGCCTCCTCGTTCTGCCCATTCCCGGCCAGATAAGTGCAGCCGCGCAGGTTCATAAAGTCGGTCGACTTGACGGGAAGCAGCGCTTCCCATCGGTCGGCGCGATCCATTTCCCGGCGCGTCCAGTAGACATCGCGAAACGACATGCACGCGGTCAGGTGGTAGATATTTCTCTGAGCCAGAAACCTGACGGCGAAATCATCGGCGACGTGAATGCGCACGTATGCGGGCAGGTAGGCGAGCGGAACAAGCACAGCACCGGCGGCCATCACTGCGAGCAACCGGCGGTGAGTAACGACTGAATAATCAAGACTGACAGCCAGAGCGGCGAGGACAAAGGAGATCGGCGTCAGGTAGACTGCAAACCGGGGGAGATCCAGAGCCATGCCGTTCCCCGGATCGGAGACAAACGCAAACGTCAGCCCTGATATCGCCGCGACTGCCCAGCCGGAGGCGAGCACACTCGATCCCCCGGCCTGGCGCCGCGATACCATCACTGCCGCCAGCAGGATCATCGGTGACGCCAGCAGAACCAACTGCAGCCAGTCGATCAGATGGAGGAAGGAAAAGAGGCCGTAGTCGGTGAACGGCGGCTTCCCTTTAAGAAACAGCGCGTTCCGAGAGAATTCGAATGAGCCGCCGGCATGAACGTAGTAAAATACCAGTATTGCCAGCCAGCCAAATCCGGCGAGAATCAGCGCTGGACGCTGTACCTTCTTCTTTACGGCGAATTGGGAAATCGTGAAGTAGAGCGCCACCGGAAGCATATAGCCGAGACTGTAGTGAAACAACAAACCGACCAGGCACACTAGCCACAGCGCGACGAGATCGACCGATCGATGCCGCATGGTGATGCGCACGCTGAAGTAAAACGCCCAGGCCGTGACAGCGACAACGATCGACTCGGCACCAATAAAACCGAAATAGACGATCGTCTGACCGCCGAAAAACATGATCAGAAACAGCAACAATCGCGGAATCGGCCGTTTCGACAGGAGACGCGCTGACAATATCGAAGCCGCCAGCGTGGCCACAGTGCACATGAAAGAGAAGGATTGCCAGGCATAGATCGACGCCCAGTTGGGACGATCTTCCAGAGAGTGGGTCATTGAGTAAAGCGCGGAGACAGCAGTGGTAGTGGCCCATTCAAACCACCGCGGCATGATTCGCTCCACCTGCGACAACTGCGCCACCCTGAGGTTGCCGCCGCCAAAGAGAAATGAGTCAAAACGCAAAAACCAGAACGCCGCAAGCAGCAGGACAATGCCAACACTGAAAGCAATCGGCGATTCCAGTTGCCGTTCCCATGGTGTCATTTTCAGAAATAAGAGGATCAGCAACGCCAATCCGACAATCCACAGCAGGCCGTACCATCCCGGCAAAACCTGCCAGAAGAGAAACGACCAGCCGAGGGAGAAGAGATGGGCGCCGATGAATTGCGCCAGCGCGTAAAGCGCCAGAACGCCGAGCGCTACGATGAGGAGTTGTCTTCCGGTACGATCGTCCATAATAATCACCTGTGGTCAGTACTCCTGGCGTCCCTCCAGCGCCCGTGCCAAAGTCGCCGAGTCGGCATATTCCAAATCAGCCCCCACCGGCAAACCGCGCGCGATGCGCGTGACTCTAATCCCCATCGGTTTCAGCAGCCGCGACAAATAAGTGGCGGTCGCTTCACCTTCAACATTTGGATTGGTGGCAATGATGATTTCGGTGACGCCGGTCAGCCGGACCAGAAGCTCTTTGATGCGGAGATCATCGGGTCCAATGCCGTCAAGCGGCGATAACCGACCGCCCAGAACGTGGAACAGGCCGTTAAAACCCTCGGCCTTGTCCACCGCTGCGGCATCAGCGGCTTCTTCGACCACACATATGATCTCGCGGCGGCGGCGCGGATCGCTGCAGGTCGGGCACGGGTCGGTCTCGGAGATATTGCAGCAGATCGAGCACCAGCCGACCTTCTCCTTGACTTCCTTGATCGCGTCCGCGAGTTCGCCGGCTTCACCGGGAGAGAGTTTCAGGATGTGAAACGCCAGCCGCGCAGCCGATTTACGGCCGATTCCCGGCAGGCGCGACAGGCGACTGATCAGCTTCTCGACGGCTTCCGATGAAGTGTACATCCGGATCGCTTCCTCAGAACGGCAGGTTCAGTCCCGGTATGTTCATCCCGCCGGTCAATTGTGACATCTGCTCCGCCTGCATATCGCGCACTTTCTGGTGTGCGGCGTTGACCGCGGCGACCACGAGATCCTGAAGCATTTCGACGTCGTTCTTGTCCACGACCTCGGGGTCGATGGTGATCGAAATGATTTCATGCTTGCCGTTGGCGACTACTTTGACCATGCCGCCCCCGGCGCTTCCCTCGACCTGCGCCTGCTCCAGTTGGGCCTGCATTTCGGCCATCTTGGCCTGCATTTTCTGCACCTGTTTCATCATGTCGCCAAGTCCGCCCATGCCCATAATCATGCTCCTTCTAAAGTGAACTCGTTATTCCTGTGATGGCAGTTTCTTGATCCCGATTATCTCGCCGTCGACCTTGTCCACCAGAAATTTCAGACGAGGCGACTGCTCCACGAGCTTGCGGGGATCAATGCGGTTCTGACCAACTTTCTCCACCGCCTGCGCCGGATGATCCTTCGTCTGGTCAATATCGAACCTGATCGTCACGAGAGCGCGGAAGTGATCACGCAGCGCCCGGACGATAATACTCTGACTCTCCGGTTTCAGCACCAGTTGCCGGGACGCTTCGCCCGAGGAATAGAACATTACCTGAATCTGGTTGTCCTGTACCGCGCGAACTTCACCCATGCGGAGCTGGGAAGCCAGCATGGGGTTGCTCTGTTTGAGGAGCGCCAGGAAACTGTCCCATCCCGCCTGCACCTGCGGCAGATTGAGATTACGTCCCGCGTATTGTAAGTTGGCCGCCAGGCCGGTCGGTTCAACGACTGTCTTTGCGACGGTGGGGGCTGCCGCCTTGCCGGGCGGCGTCGGAGGAAAAAAATCCGATCCTCGCATCTGATCCGGTTTGCTCGAAGCCGGCTGCGGCAGCTGGACCGATTCGCCGGCATTGAGCCGAGCGAGAATATCCTCAAGCCGTACGGTCGATTCGAGTTCGGCCATCTTGACGCCGGCCACTTCCAGTAACAGCCGCTCGTCGAGGCCGCTTTTGAGGTCACCGTTAAGGTCGACCAGAATCTTCATGAGCCGGAGGATGTCTCCGACCTCAAAGAACTGCGCCTGCTTCTGCAACTCGGCCAGTTCCTCAGCGCCACACGAAAGCGTGCTCACGGCGTCGGAGTCGGTACGAATGATGAGCAGGGTTCTCAAATGGTCGAGCAGTTCGGCCGTGAAATCGGCCGCATCGATCCCGTTCTCAAAGAGCGACCGCGTCAGCCGAAGCACCTGTTTGCGATCGGCCGCGGCGACCGCCGCGGTGTAGTCCATGAGAAACGTCCGGTCGACCAAACCAAGAGACTTGACCACATCCTGCTCACCGATAGTCTCGCCGGCGTACGCGGCAATTTGATCGAGCAGCGAAAGAGAGTCCCGCACGGAACCGTCGGCCTTACGCGCCAGCAACAGGAGAGCGGCGTCATCTATGGTCAAACCCTCTGACGTCGCGATCTTTCGCAGGTGGGCCATGAGGTCCTCGACCGAAACCCGGCGAAAGTCGAACCGCTGCGTTCGGGAGAGAATTGTATCCGGAACCTTCAGCGGCTCGGTGGTAGCGAATACGAAAATGACGTGCGGAGGCGGTTCTTCAAGTGTCTTGAGCAAAGCATCGAAGGCCGAACCCGACAAACGATGCACTTCGTCAATGATATAAATCCGTTTCTTGCCGCCGGTCGGAAGATACCGGATGTTTTCTCTGAGCTGCCGGACGTCGTCGACGCCGGTGTTGCTGGCGGCATCGATTTCGAGCACATCGAGCGATGATCCGGACGTGATTTCAAGGCACGAGGAGCAGACGCCGCACGGCTTGTCGGTCGGCCCGTTGGCGCAGTTGACGGCTTTGGCAAGAATTCTGGCTACCGTGGTCTTGCCGGTTCCGCGCGGCCCGCAGAACAGATAGCCGGACCCGATGCGGCCGTTGACAACCGCGTGCCGGAGTGTCCGGGTGACGTGATCCTGCGCGACCACGTCCTCGAAAGCTTGGGGTCGGTATTTGCGGGCAAGAACGACGTACGCCATAACACGCTATTATACCGAAATTCGCGGCAATGGGAAATCACTATTTGGCAACGTGCTTCGGCGGCTCCGGCGCAATCCGATTTGACAAACTCCGTCAATTCAGCGTCCTTAATGCAGATATGCCAAAGATCACAATCCCCGCGCTCGTAGTCTTGATGCTGGTACTGGTCTGGTGTCAGGTGTCGGCAGATCCCGTCATGAACAGCAATGATTTCTGGAACAAACGCGGATACTTTGCAGGCAATTTGGGCTTTATCGGCACGGGAAAGTTCCGGATGGATGGCCATAACATCAATACTCAGCCGGGATTTACATTCGGCGTGAAGTTCGATATTCGGTGGTTCGATCACGTTTACTGGGGCGTATCGGCCGACGTTCACCGGCTCTATGTTCAGGATACCGGCCAGTACTTTCTGGATCTGTGCCTCAACGTGAAGCGGTTCTACTTCGGTCGAAGCAGCCAGGTTGGCTTTCGACCCGGCATCGGTATCGGTTTCGGCCACCTGACCCAGTTCAGAAACGTGGCGTCAACAGAGTACCTGATGACCCGTGTGACGCTTGAGATCATCTTCTTCTCAGAGACAAGGGTTGGCTGGATTGTCGAGGTTGGACTCATCGGAGCTCCAACCGGCGGCAATCGGGAGACCAGCATAAACTATGGGCCGGTGCCGCTTTTCCGTGTCGGTGCGATGTTCTAACATCTTCGAGATTCATCAGAGGCAGCCATACCAATCCAGCCCGCAAAAACCGCTTGGCAGAGCCGCGGTTTTGTCGTATCCTTGACCCCGCTCGGAATGGGAATTCCGAAAAGACCGTGTTTTGGGGCAGTAGCTCAGCTGGGAGAGCGCCACGTTCGCAACGTGGAGGCCGTCGGTTCGATCCCGATCTGCTCCATTTTGATTATGTCATCTTTCGTTACTTGTGGCCCACCCTTTTGGATGGGTTTGAGACGAGTGAAGTGCTAGACGGGGAGTTAGCGGTGCCCTGTAACCCGGAACCCGCTCTACCGGGGTTGAATTCCCACTCGAGGGCTTAACGGTTGTCGGGAACCGACGGTATGTCGATGTTGAGGGTCGGGTCCTGTACAGCAGCGGCCTTCAAACCCCGCCAGGACCGGAAGGTAGCAACGGTACGAAGATCCTTCTGTGTGTTGCAGGTTCTCCCGGTCTGAGTCGGTCAGCCATACGCCCCGCTGATTGTGGTTCGAAGGTGGGTGCACATAAATCAGATGCCCTCCGATCCAGTGATCGGAGGGCGCTTTTGTTGAAGTCGTGATGCGGGCTACACGTCGCTCCGCTCACACCTCAGTTACTTACTTGCAGACTTGGCGGCCTTTCTCACGACCTCAAAATCGACCCAGTAAATGTCGCCCTTTCTCTGCTCTCCGCTGGTAAAGAACAGGTATTTACCGTCCGGCGACACGGTTGGGCTGCCGGCTCGCATCCCTAGTGCAATGACGTGCGGAGTGCCCCACTTGCCGTCGGGTTGCCTGAATGAGACGACCAGGTCCTGTGGCGCTTGACCGGGAATCGCAGGACCGCTGTTGAAGATCAGGTAGCTCTCGTCGGGCGCTACGAACGGGTAGATTTCCCTGTTCTCCGTGTTGATGGGAGCGCCGAGATTCTCGTAGGGTTGATACGATCCGTCGACGAGGCGGGACTTGGCGATGTTGGCCTTTTCAGTTCTCGGATCGGTGGTGTATATACTGCCGTCATTAGTGAACGAGACGTACATGGAGTTCATCGGGTTAAACGGCTGACCAAGTGCCCGCACGTTCTCGATTTTGTCGCCACTTCGATCGGCACAGTACATGTCGATGGGCGGCATGCCCTGGCCCGGTTTCGGCTCGAATCCCATGAAAAACACCTGCTTGCCATCGAGTGTCACGCGCGGTTCGAACGACTCACCCGGGAAGTCCGGCAGGGCAGAGACCGGGAAGGTCCAGCCGCTTTCGGTGAGGCGGGTCACCATGATTTCCTTCACATTGCCCGCACCCGTTCCGCGTGCAAAGTAAAACGTCTTTCCATCGGGAGCGAAGGCACAGGAAAACTCGTGAGCGCTGTCGGTGGATACAAAGCCGGGCGCGAACTTTACCGGCACAGGTCCCGGTGGTTTCTGTCCCAAGTACGGGCCGCGCAACAAGGGCACTTTCATGGAATCGAGTTGCGCCGGATCAGAGAGCGCAACGCGTGCGACAATCAACATGATCGCCAGCAGATAATACTTCGACATCTGAATCTCCTTTCACTGTGACCCCTCACGTGCGATCGCGTGAGGTTCAGCCCAATTACGCTGGTCCGCAGAACCTCGTTGAAGCGCGTTTACATCGTTTAACCGGGTTTAACACTTCTTAACAATTTTCTTGAACTTGCGGAGTAACGTCGCTATTCATTCCCTCCATGCTCCAGACACCTGATACGTCAGCCGCGATCAAATTCGACCGGGTATACTTTCGGGTCACAGAGCGCTTGAAAAGAGGTTGGACAGCATGACCCGCAATTCGTTCTATCTCATGCTGGCGGTGCTCTTCTGGGGCTTTTCGTACATTGCCATCAAGGTCGTTCTGACGGAACTGGAACCGGTCGAGATGATCTCTGCCCGCTTCCTGATGGCCAGCGTGACGCTTGGAGCGATCATCCTTGCCAAGCGCAAGAGTTTTGCTGTCAGGGAAATGAGAGGGAAGCTCGTCATCGCCGCGGGGGTGGTTTTTCTCCATTTCTGGGTGATGGCGACCGGGATGAAAGAGACGTCCGCAGCCAACACTGCCTGGATTCTGACTACGGCTCCTATCTTCATAGCGATCCTATCCTGGGTCTATCTCAAAGAGCCGTTTACGCCATATCAGTGGCTCGGGCTCGGATTGGCCTGTGTTGGCATGGTGGCGCTTGTGTCCAACGGCAATCTGGAGAATCTGAGCTGGATCAGGTCGCGCGGCGATTTCATTGTGCTTGGGTCGTGCGTCACCTGGGCATTCTATACGGTCGGCGCGCGGGAGATCACGTCGAAAGTCGATCCTCTCGTGGCGACCTTCTGGATGGTGACGATCGCCGGCATCGTCTTCGTGCCGTATACGCTGATTACGTCAGGAATCGGGAAATTCGTGGCGCTCAGCAGCGAGACAGCAATCAGTCTCGTCTTTCTGGGTGTCTTCTGTCTCGCGCTCGCCTTCTGGCTATGGTCGGAAGGACTCAAAAATCAGCCCGCCGCCGAAGTCGGCGTGTACCTGTATATAGAGCCGATTTTCACTGTCATCGGGGCATGGGTGCTTCTGAAAGAGCCGATTACCATCTGGCTGCTGGTCGGAGCGGCGCTCATTAGTCTGGGCGTCTATGTGTCTGAACGATTCGGTCGCATGAAGCTGGCGGAGCACGACGTCTGATGCTGGCGCGGGTACTTCTCTTCTTGTGCGTGGTCATCTGGGGTTCGACCTTTGTCGCCACCAAGATCCTGCTCGACTTTGTCAACCCGGCAGAACTGCTTGGTTTGAGAATGCTCATCGGCCTGCCGATTCTGGGGCTGGTGGTGTTGGTCAAACGGATCAAACTCCAATTTGAGCCGCGCGAGCAGATGAACCTGTTGGCCGGTTCAGCAGTAATCACCGCTCATTTCCTGATTCAGATCACCGGCCTCAAGTACACGACTGCTACCAATACCGGATGGCTCATCGCCGTCACGCCGCTGGCGCTGGCGGTGCTGTCGTTTCTGTTTCTCAAGGAGCGAATCAGCCGGAATGTGGTGATCGGCATCATTGTCGCGACCGGCGGCGTGATGTTTCTCGTATCGCGCGGCAGGTTTGCGCAGATC
>PQAP01000024.1 GCA_003105265.1 candidate division GN15 bacterium
CAGGTCAGTCCGGCACCGGGGCCGACGAGCTGAGATTGCTTCGTCGCTGCGCGACCCTTCGACTTCGCTCAGGGCGACGCGCAACTCCTCGCAATGACGATTGTATGGATTCCCGCCTGCGCGGGAATGACGTGACCGAGATTATCGGAGAATAACAAGCGTTTCTGAGCACATCTACCGAAGGTGAAGCGCGCTTCGCGCTTGACGATCTGAATCTTCTGATTACTTTGGTTTCCTCGGAGCGACCATGATTGATTTCTCCCGCTCTACTGTAACCAGCCCCGGTTTGGCGCCACGTGGTTTGCGGACATAGCGGCGTTCCGTGTAGATCACCGGTACAAGCGAGTCGTTTTTCGCCTTGCTGTGATACGCGGCGATAGCTGCGGTTTCTTCGATTTCCCGTTTCGACGGTTCAAACGACTTATTCGGAAACTTGATCACGACATGCGAGCCGGGGCACTGCTGAGTGTGAAACCATAGTTCGTATGGTTTGGCGAATTCGAAGGTGGTGCGGTCGTTGTCGGAGCCATCGCGGCCGATGTAGATAGTCAGTCCGGTCGAGAGCGTGTGCTCGCGATACGGTAATCGCGGTTGCTGTTTCTCCGCGACCGATTCGCGCGGCATGAGCGCGGTGAGTTCCGCGCGGTATTTTTCGGAAGCCGAATCGAAGTTGGCATCGAGTTCGCCGTGAATCTGTTTGAGTTCCGTCAACTCACCGTTTGAGATTTCGAGTCGGCGTTTGAGGAGATCGAGTCCCTCGCGGCCTTTGCGGTGTCTCTTGTAATAGCTTTCGACATTTTGTTTCGGAGAGAGAGCGGAATCGAGCGGGATAGTGATCTTCGCGTGCGTGTGTGAGAAGGTATCCTCGACCGTGATCGATGCCAGTCCGCGTTTCAGTTTCGTGAAGTTGGAGTGGAGCAAGTCGCCGAGACGCCTGTACTGCTCGTAATCCGAAGCTTCGTCAATATCCTTTTCGACGTGCTGAATCCGGCGCTCCAGTTTGCGGATGGCGGACTGAATCGCCTGCATCACGGTTTTCTTCTCATCCACCTCTTCGACGGCCGACTGACGTCTGGAGGCCAGTTCCATTACGGCAAAGGATAGGGACTTGAATTTCTCCGGCTGGTCAGTCACTGACGAGAGCTTGAAGGGATACGCTTCGAGTCCGCCGGCGATCGTGTACAGGTATCCGGATTCCGAGTTCTCGAAGCGAGCGGAGAGATCGGCGATGGTCGACGCGACGTGGTCGAGATCATCGGCGCCGAGCGCGGCATCGGAGTTCATCGAAAGTCCCGCCCGGACGACGACTTCGCGCGCCATGGTCTTATTGAAACCGGCGACATGCCTCTCAATCCAATACGATAGTTGGTTTGACGATTGCAAGGTTCCGCTGACCAATTCAAGTGGCATCTTGCGCGGATCAATTCGCTCCGTAACGGGGGTGACGTCATAGCGATCGCCGGACCCAAAATCGCGCTTGCGTAGAGTGGCGAGTTTGTGATTCTCGCTATCGAGCAGCCAGACATTGCCGTTGGGGCCGAGCGCCTCGAAGGCCAGGACCCGTTCCACGGATTCATGCCTGATCCTGATCTGGAACAGCCGGTCGAGCTGCGGGTAGTCTATGGCAACGACCTCGGAGCCGGCCAGATCGAAGATCGGCCAGGGTTTTTCTTTTGTATCGATTCTGATTTTGGACGCCGGCACCAGAAAGAAACCGGAACCGTGGGGATGAAAGACAAACCCCAGCGCCCAGAGAGTGGACTCGGATTTGATGAAGAAGTAGGCCGCCCGTTCTTTCTTGTAAAACTCGGTGTTGACGATTCTTCCGCCGACAATGTGGTGCCGGAGTTCGTTTACAAGGGCCAATATATGAAGAGCGGTTTGCATGGGGCGAATATAGGACCGGTTCGATTCGACAGCAACAAATGGAAGCTGCGGCGCCTGACCGGCTCAATTACTTCCTGAGGTCGACCACAGTCGCTCCCCAACCGCCCCCCGACCCACCCTCATGGCGGAATGAAACGACGTTCGGATGCTTCGCCAGCAGCGACCTCACGATCTCCCGCTGCACGCCGATCCCCTTGCCGTGCACGATACGGATGGCGAGGATATTTCGGTTCAGGCATTCCGCGATGAACGCAAGCAGTACCTCCCCGGTTTCGTCGGGGCGGAACTGGTGCAGGTCGAGCGTGCCATCGATCGGGTACTCGATCGGTTCCGAATCACTATCATGCATGGCAGTCACGGTCAATTCAGTTCGGCTAAACGAATTCATGATACGGTGCGTCATAGCTTCTGGCAAGCGCCCGCGATGCTTGCGGGAGCGGCCAATTATCCGTAAACTGGTGTCGCTTATATCGATCTTACCGACTTGAGGAAATGTATGATGACACCGTCGCAGAAACTTCCCGCCGCCCCCAACTGGGACCTTGATTCAATCTTCCCCGGCGGCAGCAACTCCGCTGAATACGCCGCCTACCGGGCGGCGGTCAAAGAGAAACTGGCTGTGCTCCGGAAAACGCTCGATGCTCTGGACAAAGAGCTCACCGAAAATTCGCTCCGGCGATGGGTGTCGCTGATTCTGGATTACCAGAAGATCGGCGAAGAGCTGGTGCTCATTCGCGGGTTCGCGGGCTGCCTGATGGCGCAGAATGTGAATGACGGTCCGGCGTTCCGGATCGCGGCGGAAGCCGACGGTCTCGTCGCGGAGTGGGAGAAAGTCAAAGTCGGAATCGAATCGCGCGCCATGGCGCAGTCCGATGCCGCGTGGCAAATGCTGGTTACCAATCCGGACATCGCGCCGATCAGCTTCTACCTGAATGAACTTCGCGACAACGCCCGCAACAAGATGACGGTGGAGAAAGAGGCGCTGGCGCTGGACCTGGCGGTCGACGGCTACCACGCGTGGAACCGCATCTATGAAAAGATGGTCGGCGATCTGGCAGTCGATTTCGAACTGGACGGGCAGAAGCGCCGGATGTCGCTCGGGCAGCTCGCGTCGATTATGGATAATCCCGATCGTTCGGTCCGGCAGCGTGCGTTCGAGAAGATCAACGAGGCCTGGGAGCCGCAGGTCGACCTCGCCGCACAGGCGCTCAATGCCCAGGCCGGATTCCGGCTGGAGCTCTACCGGCACCGCAACTGGCAGTCGCCCGTGTTCGAGCCGCTGGTGCTCAACCGGCTGTCGCAGGCATCACTCGACGCCATGTGGGATGTGATCGCGCGGAACGTCGGCCGGCTCAAACCGTATATCGAGGCCAAAAAGCGCCTGCTCGGTATCGAGAAGTTCCGCTGGTACGACGAGTTCGTCCTGTGCGGGCAGTCGGAGAAACTGATGCCGTTCAGTGAAGCCGCCGATTTCGTGGTCGAGCAGCTCAGCCGCTTCTCGCCTGAACTGGGGGATTTCTGTCGCATGGCGATTGACAAGCGATGGGTCGAGGCGGAAGATCGCTCCGGCAAGCGGGCGGGGGCGTTCTGTTCGCTGATGGGACCGCTCCGGCAGAGCCGGGTTTTCATGACCTATGCCGGGACGACTGACAACATGTTCACGCTGGCACACGAACTCGGCCACGCCTATCACACGTTCACACTCAAAGATAAGCCGTTCCTCGCGGTAACGTATCCGATGGGTCTGGCGGAGACCGCCTCGATTCTCAACGAACTGGTCACCAACGATTCGGCGCTGGCGGCAACTTCGGACCCTGCGGAAAAGCTCAAACTGGTCGACCAGACGCTGCAGAATGCCTACATCTTCTTCTGCGATCTCCGCTCGCGCTATTTATTCGACACCGCGTTCTACGCGGAGAGGAAGAACGGCGTGGTTGGGAAGGAGCGGCTCGATGAACTGATGCTTCAGGCCCAGCGCACCGCGTTCGGCGATCTGCTCGATGAATCCGGCCTGCACAAACGGTTCTGGTGCACCAAGCAGCACTTCTTCATGACCCGGTCGCCATTCTACAATTTCCCGTACACGGTCGGATTCCTGTTCTCCAACGGCGTGTATGATTGCGCCGTGCGGGAAGGCAAAGCGTTCGCCGGACGATACCGCGCGCTGCTGGCCGACACCGGCTCGATGACCACCGAAATGGTGGCCAAGAAGCATATCGGCGTCGATCTGACCAGAGAGCCGTTCTGGCAGAGCGCGGTTGACCGCACGTTGAGCCGTATGGATGAATTTCTGAGAGCGGTGGCGGCACAAAAGTAAGAGGCAGACAAGGTGACAGGATGAATGCCGGACCGATGCGCACGATTGTACGGCTGACCGCTCTGGTTGTTGCCGGTATGCTGGCGAGTTGTGCCAGCCGTTATAATCTCGTTTTGAACGTCACGGAAAGCGGCCAGATGCGCCACGTGAAAGTCGATCAGACGCAGTTTGCACCCGGCACCGTGCTCGGTGACCCTGCATCGGAGGCGCAGCTCAGGTCGGGTCAGGGCAGTTGTGTGATCGTCCTCGCCAGCGTGGGGACCAAGCAGCAAAGTCCGTCGGGCGGGTACGATGTGCTCCGGTACGACGAAATCCTCAGGTACCGCGTTTTCCTTCAGCTGCCGCCGACGCCGATAGTCGGACGGTGGCCTCTTGAGAACCGCTCGTTTGCCGAGATAATGGGACGGTACGAACTTCGGAAAGACGAGACGCTGTTCACGATTGGGACGGGGACAGTAGCGGTCGACTCGCTGGCGCGAAACCGTGCGTACATGTCGATCAACGGTGAGTTCAGGAATGGCTCGGGTGCGGTGCTGGCGGTCGATGGTCAGTTCAAGGTCAGGATCAAATAGCCGTGGCTCGTGTCAGTATCGTCACATGAAGTATTTCTTCGTGTGATGCACAACATCGCCGAACTCCCGCATGAAAGCCATCTCCTCCACCGATAACGGTCCCGCGCTCAGCGACGTGAGATTTTCTTCAAGCTGTTTCAGGTTTCTCGGCGCAGTCAGGCAGACATCGACATTCGGATTCGAGAGCACAAACCGGTAACACATCGGGGCAGTCGGGACACGGCCCTCCTGTGGCCAGTTTTTCGGCCGCCTGATGAGAAAGGACCAGCGCGTGGCGGTATAGCTGATCAAGGTCGGATTGTGCGCAGCCAGATGCGGGAATATGTCCAGTTCGGCCCCGCGGTGGGCGGCATTGTATCGAATCATGAACGTGTCCAGCAGTCCTTCGGACACCAGCCGTCCGGCAAACCGGCGATCGTGGGTGGACAGGCCGATTCCGCGCACTTTCCCTTCCTCCCGCAAGCGCACCAAATCCTCGACCACCTGCTGAGGCATCTCCTTTTCTTTCATCACGCCGAGAAAAAGAAAGAAATCGATCCGGTCGGTCTTGAGTTGTTTGAGCCGCCTCTCGAACGCGCGCCGGACATTCTGCCGGGCCCAGATGTAATTGTACGCGCCGGTAGTGATGACCATTTCCTGACGATGACTCTGAGTCAGGTCCCGAAGCGCCGCGACCATCTGACGGTCAATACCGAAGAGGAAGAAGAAATTGATGCCGGCATCGAACGCCCTGTAGACAGTTTTCTTTCCCGGCCAATAGGATGCCGAAAGTCCGAGGCGGCAAGCTTCCACCCCCGTGTTGCCGAGCGTTGCCCGATCGAATCCCTGTCCCATGTTAACTCCTTCGCTATCCTAGCGTCTGAGCTTCGTCAGCGCCTCCCGAAATAACCGTTCGCCGTATTCGTCAAAGAGACAGAATTGCACCCGTTTTAGCGATTTGGCCAGCGGCTGATAGGCATCGACCGTATGCACCATCAGAAACGCGCAGGCGCTCATCGGGAAACCGCCGACGCCGGTGCCGAAAGCCGGAAAGGCGACACTGCCAAGTCCCAATTGTTCAGCCACATTCAAGCTCGACACGGTTGCCTGACGGATGAGTTTATCGGAGGTGCGAAGGTCCTGTCCCATCACGGCGGCGTGTATGATTGCCTTGAACCGAAGCGTGCCGGCGCCGGTGAAGATGGCGTCGCCGGGAAAGATCGGTCCCTTGGCGATGGCCTGTTCTTCTATGGACTTACCGCCCGCAAGCTTGATCGCCCCCGCCACGCCGGAGCCCATCCAGAGATGATTGTTGGCGGCGTTGACGACGGCGTCGGTATCGGCCCGGGTGATATCCCCTTTCACGATTTCTATCTCGAACGCCACGGGTCACCTTCAACAGTCAAAAATCACTTGACAAAATGGAGCAATCCAACTATCATGATAACGAAAGGCGCCGCAAGACGAGGA
Organism: candidate division GN15 bacterium; assembly: GCA_003105265.1. Taxonomy (GTDB): domain Bacteria; phylum Zixibacteria; class MSB-5A5; order GN15; family FEB-12; genus FEB-12. The sequence continues at coordinate 6,226 of PQAP01000024.1, forward strand.
GGTCTGCACAGACCTCGCCACCTTCGGTGGTAAACCACGGATGCCTTTCGCAGACATATTAAAGTTGTTTATGCCCCTCGGCACCAGTCGGGGGGTATTTTTTTTCGACCAGGAGCATACTCCGGCGATACGCAAACATCACCGCGACTCCGGCGAGTATGCCGATGGCTGTGCCGACCAGAATATCACCGGGATAATGCACGCCGACAAAGATCCTGCTCAGCGCGATTATTGCCGCGATGCCGGCCAGCCACCACCGGGTTCGCGGAAAGGCCAAACCGAACAGGATCGCCTGACCGAACGCGTTGGCGGCATGGCTCGACGGCATGGAATATCCCGACCCGCAGTTGACCAGCAGACGCATAGTGTCGATTGGGATGATGTGGCATGGGCGCGGGCGCGCGAAGAACGGCTTGAGCCACGCGGCGGAAAGTTGATCGGTAACGGCGAGCGTCAGGGCCGAGAACAGCACCAACCAGCGGGTACGGCGATCCCCTTTCCACAGCAGGAGCAGGGCGGCCGCGGCATAGGCAATTCGAAGCAAATCATCCGAGGTCACCAGCGGCATGAACAGGTCGGTGACCGGGTTGGCCAGATGAACGTTAATGAACAGAAAGATTGTTCTGTCCAGACCGGCCAGATACTCAAGCATTGGCCGTCCGCCGCTTTCTCAGAAACTGCCGCACCTGACTTAACCGGGGCGCTCCCGTGCGGGCTCCCGGCTGAGTGCATTTCAGGGCCGCGGCGGCGGCGCCAAACTCAAGACACTCCGGCATTGACCATCCTTTCAGCACTCCATACAGATATCCCGCATGAAAGCTGTCTCCCGCGCCCGTGGTGTCAACATTTTTCACGCGGTACGCCCGCTGACGACGCCATTTGCCGCCGTCAAAACCGAGTGACCCCTTCATCCCTTCCGTCACGACAATCATTCCCGGACACCGCCGCCGCAGCTCAGTTATGGCCGCGCGCGCCGCGCGCGTCCGGGTGAACGGCAGAGCGAACGCATCCGCCACAATCAGCAGGTCCACCAGAGGCAGCAGCGGCGAGACATCATTGCGCATCGAACCGATATCGAGCGATACCCTGGCCCCGATCTTTCTCCCCCAGCGTGCCAGCTTTAGGCACGCCGGCAAGTCCCGGCCATCCAGATGAATGACTTTGGGAACGGGCAGGGCATGCAGGTTCAGGTCCGACGGCTTCACGGCGATTTTGCGATACAAGGCAATCGTGCGCCGGCCGCTGCCGGTTTCGATCATCCCGGATGCGAGCGCTGAAGGTTGACGCTTGATAAATACGTTACCGACATCAACCTGTTCACGCTTGAGTTCGTCAATCCCCATCCGCCCCCACAGATCATCCCCGAAAGCACCGATGAAGGCAGTCCTGACGCCGAACCGCGACAGGCCGACCAGACAGTTGGGTACCGGCCCGCCCCCCTGAATGATGAGATTGACGGCATCGATTTTGTGACCGGCTTTCGGGAAATACGGCACCGTGAAGAGAATATCCAGCGGAACAATGCCGAGTCCAAGACACTCGACGGAATTCTTACTTCTCGATAACTTCAAGCTGCCCCTTTCCGGCGGTGAGTTCGATAAAGCCGATTCGGAGTTCCTCCGCCTTTGAGTTGCGGACCGTAAGCTCAATCACCACATCTTCGCCGAACTGCGCATTGGTGACGGTCGCGCCGAGCTTGTGCTGCAGGCGAAGCCACCGATCATAACAGGGAAAGCCCATGCGCAGAACGAAAGCGGTCGTGAGAAAGTGCTGCTCTTTTCCCGACGCCTCGAGCACCGCCTTGGCGGCATCGCTGTAGGCGTGCGTCAGCCCGCCGGTGCCGAGCTTGGTGCCGCCGAAATANCGNGTNACNACNANNAGCGTGTTGGTNAGGCCGGNGCCGACCAGCACATCGTNAATCGGTTTGCCGGCCGTGCCCGACGGCTCTCCGTCGTCGGAATACTTGAACATCTGTTTCTTGTCGCAACCGACCAGCCAGCCATAGCAGTGATGAGTCGCAGCGTGCTCNCGCTTTCGCACGGTTTCCAGTCGGGCGGAAGCGTCGTCGGCGGAATTGATCAGAAAGGTCTCACCGATGAAACGGGAGTCCTTGACTCTGATCTCGATGCGGCTTTCCAGCTTGATTGTGAAATAGGCGTCGTCCACAGTTCGCCTCACACCAGCGATCGGGCAATATCACCGACCTGCCCGGTTCCGTGCAGCACAATGGCTCCGCACGCCGCGGCATGAGTGAGACTCTCATGATCCGCCAGCGGCCCGAAGGCATCATCCACCACCACGAAAACCATCTTCCCGATCTGGTTGCAGAACATGAGCAGGTCATGTTCCCGTCGCGATTCCTGATATATCTCGGTGATGACCGTGGCTTGCGAGATACCGACCAGCAGCCGGTCCGAGACCTCCAGTGCCTCCGGGACCTGAGTGCTGTCGGGGGCAAACTCGCTGATCACGCCGCCGGATTGGGCGATGTCGATCGCTATCGGCACCTGCGTCTGCGAATCGAGTTCATCGAATCCGGAAGCCAGAAGCGCAAACGACTTGCCGCCGCCGCGACGGGCCCCCAGATGCGCCGCAGAATCGTTGCCGCCGTCGAGCGATGATATGATCTGAACTCCGGCCTGTGCGAACTGCTGCGCAACCCGCGTCGTCAGGGCAATACCGTCGGCGGTGGCCTGACGCGAGCCGACCAGGGTCACGCTCTTTTCCTGCGCCGACGGCAGCGTCCCCCGCACATACAGAAGCGGCGGAGGATCATTGAGCTCGAACAGCAGATGACCGTAGTTGTCGTCGAAACGGGTCAGCACAGTGATGCCGCGGTGATTCAGACCGGCCACATATTTTCGGGCCTCATCGAGATGTTTCGATGTCGCGGCGATACGCTCCGCCGATCCCGCGGTGACTCCGGAGAGTTTGCGCAACGACGCCGTCGAAGCGCCCAGTATCTCGGTCGGGCTGCCGAAATGCTGCAGGAGCAGATCGAGCACCCTCGGAGTCACTTTGCCATACCTGAGGAGCGCCAGCACCTCGGCCGCTGTTGAAGAAACGGGGGATTCTGCCATGCCGTAATGTACGCGGTTGAGAAGCGGTGTCAATCTCCGGCGACGGCTTGAGTTCGGCGCGGAAATGCGCTATACTGGCGCTCATGAAGAAACTGATTTTGATGCTGCTCGTACCGGCACTCTGCGGCTGGATTGCCTGTTCGGGCGGGAAGACGGACCTGGAATCGCTGCGCGCCGCGGGCAAAAAGGCGTTCAGTGACCGCAATTATCCTGAAGCTCGCACGCTCTTCAATAAAGCTCTGCTCCTGGCGCCATCGGATCCGGAGATTCTCTATTTCAACGGGCTGGCGTACAAGCGGGACTACCTCTACGATTCGGCTCTGATCTTCATCAAGCGCGCCGATCTCGTGAGACCGGGCAACTCCGAATACAACCGGGAGATTCTCGACTTGGCCCAGCAGACGGAGAACTGGGAATACGCGCTGCGGGCGATTTCGGTGCTCGTGAAGAACGGTGAGCCGGTACAGAATTATTACACCAAGCTGGCCGAATTAACCGCGCGCAACAAACAACCGGTGCTGGCGCTGTACTGGCAGCGCAAGGTGGTGGAACAGGACACCACCAATCTCGACGAACTCTTCCGGGCCATTTCGGTGGCCCTGACCATCGATTCGCTGACCGCCGCCGAACAATTTCTCAACACGGCGGAGCGACGTTTTGGTCCCTCCGATCCGCTCACTGCCAATCGCGGGATGCTGCTGATTCATCAGAAGAAGTACCCGCAGGCGATTGCGCTCTTTCGCACGCTGGTCGCCAAAGACACGGCCAACTACGGCTTTCGTCTGAATCTGGCGAATGCTCTCTCGATGATGCCGGAGCGGGCGGATCGGCAGGAGGCGCTGAATATCTACAAGACCATCCCAACGGAATTCGGCAGCCAGTTCAAGGTCGACTCGCTGATCATATCTCTGGAAAAAGAGCTCCAGTAAACTCCCCTAAAGACGCCAAAAAATTAACGCCGGATCTCTGCGAGATTCCGGCGTTGTGCGATCCGATTCAGGTCGCGGTCCGAACCGGATACGGTCTTGGTACGGCACGCTTAGTCGTCGTCGCCCTCGCGCGGCTCACCCATGCCGTCATCTTCGCCCGGGGCTCCGGGGCAGTTCAATTTCCACCGGCCCCAGAAGAAGCCGTTGTTCAAGCTCTCCGAGCCCTTGTAATGCCCCTTCAGGACGCCAATCTGATCGGCATTGGCGTTGAAAATCTGTCCGTAGAACCAGCCGCCGCCGCGGATTTTACCGCGCTCGCTGGCGTGACGGTTCGGATGCGGTCCCCACGTCCCCTTCAGCAGGCCCTGGAAGAAACCATTCTGATCAATCCATTTCCCGAAGAATATCTGGCGACCGAGAGAATCGGTCATGAAGTTGCCGTCGAGGAAGCCCTGAAGTTCGCCGTGACGGCCAATCCACTTGCCCCGGAATTCGCCGGTACCGGTGGAGTCGAAACCCCAGTGACCCATGAGCGCGCCGCGCGGACACGGGATATGCTCGATTTCATAGGCGCTGAAGGCAATCGCACTGGAATCCGAAAGCGTCACGATCGTGTCCAAGCTGACCAGCTCGGGCAGGGTGAACGTCCGGGTGTACGGTCCGGTCTTGAACTCCAGCGTTACCGGAGCCGCCGGCACGGTATCGATGACTACGACGTTGGTCGTGTCGCCGAGACTGTCGACCACTACTGTAATGGTGGTATCGTACGTTGGACCCATCGGAGGGACGAACAGGTCGACGGCGATGCCGTCAAATGAGACGGTCGTCTGCGATGCCCACTCGATCAAGGTCGGAGAGGTTCTCGGCAGGAGTGAGTCACCCGGCTCGAAGGCGATCACGCGACGAACCAGTTCCAGCCCGCGCGTCAAGGTGAGAGAGCCGTCCCAGTTGGTCGGAATCGTTACAGTCGAATCATACCGCAGGTGACCCCAGACAGCCCGGAAATGATACAGCCCGGCGTTCGGATCATTAATGAGGGAGCTGAATCTCGGCGCGGTGGCAAGCGGGTCATTGACCGCCACTTCGCTGCCAGCTTCGGCCGAAAGCGTTGGGTCGCCGAAGGCAGGGGCTTCGTTGCTGGTAGTGAAACCGCCAAACTCTGTCGAAATATTGGTGCTCGAGGTCTTGTCACCGACCGGATTATTGGAGCAGCCGGCTACCCAAAGCAGCATAGCCGCCGCCATAAGCAACAAAATCAGTTTCCGTGACATCACGATTATCTCCTCTCTCGCCTTTTTACAGCCGCAAGGTTACATCGAACTGCCCAGCCATATATCAACGGGCGTGCCACCGGCAGTCGGTTTGGCTAATCTATTGTCTGANAAGATGATAATGACTTAATCGNGTGGGGATGGGNGCTTNGGAAGTGTACCGTCGGGTACANCCGGAGAGCCGATGCACGGTCTGGAACAGCGGNCNNNNGCTANNCNCGNTNGNTCNANTGTGNNATTAAAGTACCCNGGNNATAAANCCGNCNGCNGCGGCGAGCTTTTCACGGGCCTGGGCGAGCGAGCAACCGCACNTCTGCATGACAATCGCGATCTTGACCGAACCGCCCGCGTTGCCGAGCAGTTGCTCCGCTTCTGAGAGTGAAACCCCCAGAAGGTCGACCAGTATCCTTCGCGAGCGCGCCGCCAGCTTCTCCGATCGTGCCTGGAGATCGACCATTAAGTTCCCGTATGTTTTTCCCAGAAGGACCATCGCCGTGGTCGAGATCATATTCAAGGTCATCTTCTGAGCGGTGCCGGATTTCATGCGGGTGGAGCCGGTGATCACCTCGGCGCCGACCGGCACTTCAATCAGCACATCCGGTTGAAGCGTCAGTTCGCCGCGACGGTTGCAGATGATGAACGCCGTTTTGCAGCCGATCGACTTGGCGTATTCAAGGCCCGAAAGGGTGTATGGCGTTCGGCGCGAGGCGGCTATTCCGATCACGAAATCGGCGCTTGCAAGCCGATGCTGCCGGAGATCGGCAATGGCGGCATCGCGATTGTCCTCAGCGCCTTCAAGCGATAATCGCAAGGACTCATAGCCGCCGGCGATGATGCCGATGATTTGCGACGGCTCGGTGCCGAAAGTCGGCGGACACTCGGCGGCATCGAGCACCCCGAGCCGACCGGAAGTTCCCGCCCCGATATAGAATACCCGTCCGCCCGCGCGCAGGGTGTCGGCGAAAATCTCCGCCGCCCGGGCGATCTGCGGCAGTGCCGCGCGCACCACGGCGGCAACCGTGGCGTCCTCGGCGTTTATCTTCGCGGCAATCGCTTCTGCGGAAAGCCGGTCAATATCGAGCGTCCGTTCGTTCACCTGCTCGGTGCCGAGCGAGCGGAGTTGACGAATGAGATCCTCGTAGGCAGCCATAAGCGAATATTGGCGTAATGGTCCGGGAGGGGCAAACTAAAACGCCGCGTGCCAAGTCGCGGCGTTCCGGAAAATCTGTTCTCGGCGAATGTTACAGCTGTTCGACCACGTGCATGGAGTCGCGGAAGGCCACCAGGATCATGCCGAAATTTCCGCCGAAGCGGGTCTCGGTGATATTGTCGGCCAGCTGTGAAGGCAGCGGAACCGGAAGCAGGTGGCGTGCATAGACGCTGTCCGGGGAGCCGGTCAAGGCGTACACATAGAAATAGTACCAGCCGGTATCGGCTGCGCCCGCGCCGTTGGAAAAAACGTCGGGTGGAAATGTTCCGGCCGGATTCTGAGTCGTCACATACGCGCTGTAACCCTGACCGGTGTAGGCGGCGTTGGCGTGAACGGCCGCAATCACGTATGTCTCCGCCCCGGTGGAGCCGGACCACGTCAGGCGAGCTTCGGCGACACCCTGGAGCAGACGGTTGGCCGGATAGATAGTGAGAATGGAGAACGTATCCGGAGCCGTGGCCGTCAGCGAGTCGGTGAACACGGTCGAGTCGGTGATGCGCAACTTATGGGAGCCCGTTCGGAATGTCAGGCCGGAGCTGGTGACGATGGAGAATACCGAATCAATCGGAAAGAGCGGGCGGGCGAACTGCATGGTGAACGTATCGAGCGTGATATCGGCCAACCGGCGCAGCACGCTGTCGCGACGGTAATCGACCGCCATCAGTGTCCATGACCGATTTTCATCGGCGGTGAGAATACCGCGAAGCTGAAAGGTCTGGTCCGTGCCGTTGGTCGGAGCAGGACCATTGCAGCTCATCAGCCCGATTACCAGCGCGACCGCGAGGATCGAGAAGCAAACTGCGGCTATGAATTTGTTGGTATTCATACGTATACCATGTATCGGCAAAAGACGCCCGGCAATTAACTCTCTATCCCAATGTAAGCAGACGAGTTACGCAGTACAAGCCCCGACCCGGGCAAAAAGTCCTTGCGAAAAAGGTTTTCACAATTATTATCGGATTCGCCGTCCTATTGGCGTCGGCCCTGCAATCCGGTTCTTCCGGCAGCGGAGCACAAATGA
>PQAP01000025.1 GCA_003105265.1 candidate division GN15 bacterium
GCAGGGTGATGTTCATCCAGCTCCGGCTGTCCGGTTTGACGGTGCCGCGATAGAAATCGGGGTGCAAGTCCATCGCTTGATAGATCCGCTCTTTCTTGGCGAAATTGACTTTCTCGACCGTTTTCAGCCCGCCTTGATTCTTGATCCACTCGAGCACGAGCCGCACGACATACACCGCAAACACGGGCGGGGTATTGTAGAGGGAGTCCTTGTCGGCGTGAGTCTTGTAGCTGAGCATGGTCGGGAGGCCATCGGCGCATTTGGCCAGCAGGTCGTTCTTGATAATCACGATCGTCACACCCGACGGTCCCAGGTTCTTCTGCGCGCCGGCGTAGATCAGCGAGAACTTCTTGAAATCCAGCGTGCGGGAAAGAATGTCTGAGGACATATCCGACACCAAGGGGATATTTCCCACTTCCGGCACATACTGCCACTGGCAGCCGTAGATGGTGTTGTTGGTCGTGATGTGGAAATAGGCGGCCTCGGACGGCATCTTCAGCTCATTCTGCTTCGGAATGCGGCCGAACTTCTCTTCCTTCATCGACGCCGCAACGTGCACGGTGCCGTTGCCGATCTTCCTGGCTTCCTTGATTGCTTTTTCTGCCCAGGACCCGGTCTCCACATACGCCGCGGTGCCGCCTTTGACATGAAGGTTCATGGGCAGCATATCGAACTGCAGGGAGGCGCCGCCGCCCACAAACAGCACTTTGTAGTCGTCGCCGAGGCCCATGATTTCTCGCAGCAGTTTCATGGCCGCGTTATTGACTTCTTCGTATTCGGCGGAGCGATGGGAGCTTTCGAGGATCGAAATCCCGGTCCCCTTGTAGTCAAGCAGCTCGGACTGGACCTTGAGCAGCACTTCCTTGGGAAGAACCGCCGGTCCCGGATTGAAATTGTATACTTGTTTTGCCATTTCTCAATGCCTCTATCAGCAAGTCTCTATTTCTTCGTTTTCACATAGTCGGCGATAATCATCTCGGCCATGGTACAGATGCGCCCCATGTTTTCTTTGGTCGATGACCCGATGTGCGGCGCAAACAGGGTGTTCGGTGCATTCATCAGGGGGGAATTGACCGGCGGGTCGGAGTACCAGACATCGGTGGCGAACCCGGCGAGCTGCCCGCTCTTGAGGGCTTCGACGACATCTTCCTCGATCACGCATTCGCCGCGGCCGGTATTGATGAGGTAAGCGCCCTTCTTGAATTTGGACAGGAGGTTCTTGTTCACGATCCCTTTAGTGTCGGAGAGTTTGGGCATGTGCATCGAGACATAGTCGGATTTGCCGACTGTCTCTTCAATCGATTCGGTAATCTCGGCGAAATCGGAGAAGAAGACATCCGGGTGCCAGGCCAGGACGTTCATCTTGAAGGCCTTGGCGCGAATTGCGAGAGCCGTGCCGATACGCCCCATACCGAGAATGCCGAGCGTCTTGCCGTATAATTCAGTCCGCTCCAGTTCGGACTTGAGCCACTTCCCTTCGCGCATCGAGGCATCAGCTTTGGCGATATGATTGGGCAGGGCGATCATAAGCGCGAACGCCATTTCCGCCACCGCCACGGTCGAGGCCTCGCCGGTGTTCTTAACGATAATCCCTTTCGTCTTCGCATACGGGACATCGATATTGTCCAGTCCCACGCCGCCGCGGATGATCAGTTTGCACTTGGGGGAGGCGTCGATATACTCCTTCGTGCACTTGGTCTTGCTGCGCACGAGAATAATCTCGGCTTCCGGGGCGCGTTTCTGGTCGTTGGTGACTTCGCCGAAGCGCGACAGCGCTTTGGGCATGCTCTCGTCGAACTTGTCGGAGATCAGAATCAACATAATGGTTACCATAACCCTTCTATACGGTAAGATCTTCCAGCAGGTACACCACCATGCCGTCGCGCAGTTTGGGCTCAAACCACGTCGACTTGGGAGGCATGACCTCGCCGGCATCAGCCACCGTTAAGAGCTGATTGATGGTCGTTGGATATAAGGAAAAGGCAATTTTGAAATCGCCCGAATCTACCAGTTTCATCAGTTCGGCCACACCGCGGATGCCGCCGACAAAGTCAATCCGCTTGTCGGTGCGGAGATTGCCGATCCCGAGGTGCGGTGTCAGGAAATTGTCCGACAGGATGGCGGAGTCGATCGAGTGGATCGGATGCTGCGTGTCCCAGCTTCCCGGTTTGGCGGCCAGCAGGTACCACTGCCTTTCGGCGTACAGCCCGAACTGGTGCGGCTGGCGCGGTTCCACCGGCAGCGACTGACTCGATACCACAAACTTCTCCGAGGCCTTGCTGATCAGGTCCGGCAAGCTCATGCCGTTGAGATCGCGCACCACCCGGTTGTACGGCATGATGGCCAGATGATGATCGGGAAAAATGACATTGAGGAAGAAATTGTATCCTTCGTTGCCGGTATGCCGGGAATTCTTTTCACGACATCGACGCGCTACTTCAGAGGCCGATTCACTGCGATGGTGGCCATCGGCAATATACAAAGCGTCCAGCGAGGCGAATCCGTCGACAATCGCCTTGACTGTCCCCGGATCGGAAACCAGCCACAACTCGTGACGGATGCCGTCGGCGGCGACAAAATCGATATAGGGCGGCGTGCCGGCAATCTTTTCAAAGATCCGTTCAATCCCCAAATTCGAGCGAAAGGCCGAAAATACCGGTCCGACCTCAGCCTTGACCGACACGATGTGATTGGCGCGGTCATTGACCTTCTCAGGCCGGGTGTGTTCATGCTTCTTGATCAGGCCCTTGTCATACTCGTCAACTGAGGTGAGCGCGACCAATCCCGTCTGCGGCCGGCCGTTCATGGTGAGCCGGTAGATATAGAACGACGGAGTGTTGTCCTGAACCATCACGCTATCGTGGCGAAAGCGCTGAAGATTCTGATATGCCCGCTCGTACACCTCGGGGCTGTAGGGATTGACGCCGTCGTCAAACTCGAGCTCCGATTTGTTGACCCGCAAAAAAGAATACGGATTGCCATGGGCCATCGCACGGGCTTCCCGGGCATTCAGGACGTCATACGGCGGGCTGGCTATCTGCGATGCATAGTTGGGTGCGGGGTGAAGCCCGCGAAATGGACGAACGATTGACAACTGAACCTCTCCTGTTGCTATTGCTTCTATGTGAACAAATTCACAGTCGTGTTAAGATAACAAAAGTTTTGGCTGCAGGAAAACGGAATTGTGTGCGATCATAGGGTTCCTAAGGAATATTCCAAAAAAGACCGTCGAGACCTACGCTCAACGGTCTAACTCATTGGTGTGCCTGCGATGAATCAGAGCTTCACATCAAGCGTCTTGAACACGAACGACCAGTCATCAACCACTTCATCGGCCACCTTGCTCACCGGTTTCCCCTGGCCATGACCGGCCTTGGTATCGACCCTCAGCAGAATGGGGTTATCGGAGCCGGTGCTGGCCTGCATCAGGGCGGCCATCTTGCGGGCGTGGAGTGGGTCGACGCGGTTGTCCGAGTCGCCGGCCTTAAAGAGGATCGCGGGATATTTTGTCCCCTTCGTCACGTGCTGATACGGCGAGTATTTTAAGATGTATGAGAACTGGGTCGAATCATCACTCGAGCCGTATTCCGGCACCCAGAGTTTGGCGATGCGGAAGAGGTGATAGCGAAGCATGTCCAATAGCGGGACATCGCAGATTGCCGCGGCGCAGATATCCGGGCGCTGGGTGACGACGGCGCCGATCAACAGGCCGCCGTTGGAGCCGCCGTACAGGCAGAGCTTCTTTGGGGTAGTGTACCCTTCCTTGACGAGGAACTCGGCAGCGGCGATGAAATCATCGAACGTGTTCTGCTTGTTCTCAAGCATACCGGCGCGGTGCCAGGCCTCGCCGTATTCCGCGCCCCCACGCAGGTTGGCCAGGCAGTAAACGCCGCCGTGCACCAGCCAGAGCGCAGTTTTGCGCGAGAAGACCGGCTTTTCGATCGAATTGAAGCCGCCGTATCCGTCCAGATACACCGGGTTGTTGCCGTCCTTCTTGAGCCCTTTCGGTCCGACGATAAACATCGAGATCGGCGTGCCGTCTTTGGACTTGTACCAGACCTGCCATGTTTCCAGAAACGACAGATCGATATTCGTCTTCTGTTTGGCGACCACGGATTGCTTGTTGGTGACAAAATCATACCGGAAAACCGTCGGGAAGTAGTTGAACGACGAGAAGTAATAGAACAGCTCGTGACCATTCCATTCTCCGCCGAGGCCGGATATGGAACCGAGGGTCGGAGTTGGCAGTTCCTTCTCCAGCTTCCCGTCCAGAGAGTACATGGTCAGCTTCGAACATGCATTCCTGACGGAATTGACAATAATCCGATTGGCGATCACGCCGATTTCGTCGATCGTCTCGTCTTTCTCCGGCACCACGATCTTCCAGTTATCAGGCGCTGGATTAGCGTACGATCCGACCTTGACGCAATAGCGCGGAGCGCCATCGTTGGTCTTGACTACGAACCGATCGTTGAGCGGTGTCACCTCAAAAATCGCTTCCTTATCGTCGACAATGGTGGTCAGTGTGCCGGTAGCATCCCGGCGGTCTTTCAGATAGACCTGCGCTCTCGACCAACCGAGGTAAACTGAGATCACCATCCAGCGGCCGTCCGGCGAAAGCCCCACCCCGCTCCAGGCGGTCTTGTCGGGAGTGTACTCGTAGATCAGCGAATCGGCGTGCCAGTCGGCGCCGAGTTTATGGAAGTAAATCCTGCGGTAGTAGTTTTCGTCGCCGGCCGGAACCTCACCCGGCGCGGGAAAGCGCGTGTAATAGAAACCGGAATTGTCCGGCAGCCAGGCGATCGATGCTGCCCGAGTGAATGGAATAGTATCGGGCAGTTGCGCCTTATCGGTCGTCCGCATGATGTACAGGGTCGAACGTTCCGTGCCGTTTGAGGACTTCCCGTACGCCATCACGCTGCCGTCATCGCTGATGGACGTCCAGTCCAGCGCCGTCGTACCATCGGCGGAAAAGGTATTCGGATCAAGAAGCACCTCCGGCTTCCCTTTCAGTCCCTTCTGCATAAACAAGACGCCATGATTCTGGCGACCGCCTCGCCGGTAGAAGAAGTACGTGCCTTTCCGGACGCTGCGGGTTCCGACACTGCCGGCCCACATTAATTGCTTGAACTCCCGTTGGAGCGTTTTCCGCCCGGGAAATTCGTCCACGTATTTCTTGAAATATTCGAACTGTTTCTCCGACCATGCCTGTACTTCCGGGCTGCCGCCGTCTTCGAGCCAGCGGTACGGGTCGGTGATCGGGATGCCATGAAGCGTGTCGACCACCGGCGCGACGCGGGTCGGCGGGGGTGGTCCCAGCGGCGACTGGGCGTGAGTGGTTGTGTTGAAAGTCAGGATGAGGAGAAGGGTGCAAGACGTGGACAGCGCGGATTTAACCATGGGTGCTCCTTTGTCGAGTGGAAATATACGTCAGGACCATTCGCGGGAAAAGACGTAGGGGGCGGAAATTGGGCAAAAAAACAGGTCGGCGCGAGGCCGACCTGAACACTAAGGACTAACTCAAAAGCATCACTTCATGTGCTTGGCAATAAGCTTGGTCATGTCGAACATGGACACTTGCTTCTTGCCGCCAAAGACCACCTGGAGTTTATCATCAGCGTTGATCATCCGGCGGTTGACCTTATCCTGAAGGCCGTTTCTCTTGATATAGTCCCACAGTTTCTTGGTCACCTCCGTCCGCGGCATCGGGCGAGCGCCTACGATTGCGCCCAGTTCCGGCGACAGGGACATCTCGCGCATAAACGCGGGATTAGGTTTCCGTTTTGTTTTTGGCTTTGCCTTCTTGGCTACCTTCTTGGCAGCTTTCTTCTTAGGCGCAGCTTTTCTCTTCTTGGGCGCCGCTTTCTTTCTCGGCGCTGCCTTCTTCGCTTTTTTCTTCTTGGCGACCTTCTTGGTGGTCTTCTTTGCCTTCTTGGCTTTCTTCTTCGCCGGCATAGGTTGCTCCTTTAGCATTAAGGGTTAACGTGGGGTAAGTGGACTTTCGGTTTCACACTTAACACCGGATGCCGAGATGCTTCCCTGTTTTTTCCATCTCTACCATCATCCGCGCAAAAAATACATTTGTTTGAAAATTGTTTGCAAGAAAAAATTTGCCGAAACCCAAAAAAAAATTGCGTTTTGAAAATTGGCCCAAAGACACTCTGAGCGCGTCACGACATGCTGTTCACGAATCGTCGCAACTCAATTACCGGCGCCTCGGTGGGACACCCGAGCCGGAACGGAAACCAGTGCCCCGCGCCGGAGGACGTATACAGCCGCGCAGTGCCGATGGTGTATTCTCCCCAGAGATAATTGCCGCTGGCGTGTAGTTCAAAGACCGATCTTCCCATGAACCCGATCTGCCCGCCGTGCGTGTGGCCAGAGAGCGTCAGGTGCACGCCTCTGACGGCGGCGAAATCGAAGACATTCGGGCGGTGACTCATCAGGACCACCGTGTCCGCTCCGCTCACCGGCGCCAGCGTCTCCGTGACCGTCCGCCGGAAGAACTCATCATGACTGGTCATCATGCTGCGCGGGTCATCGATCGCTCCCACAAACAGCGGTTGTCCCGAGACATGAAACCGGGTCGAGTTATTCACCAGCAGCGGTACCGGGGACTGATCGAATATCTGCCGCACCCGCTTGATGCCCCGGAAATACTCGTGATTGCCGAGTGACGCGAGCGTCCCGTACGGCGGTTTCAGGTCGTAAATGAGGTTCAGCGCGGTCGGCAGCTCCGACAGGTCATCGGACACATCACCGGTCACCAATGTCAGGTGCGGCTGGAGCGGTTGAGCGAGCGTGACCGCCTGGGCCAGGTGCTCGAGTGTGACATAGTGGCCGAGGTGAAGATCGGACAGATGAAAGATCCGGAATCCTTCGAGTTCGGCCGGGAGATCGGGAATCGCCATCGGTCTGAGGTAGACTCGCGCCGGAGCATATGCTCTGGTGATTCCGCGCGCTGAGGTGGCCAGCGTCGCCAACGGTATGGCCGCGGCCGCGCCTTTGAGCAAGAGGCGCCGACGGTGATCGAATTCCGGCGAGCGCTCTTCGGACCGCCGGCGGGCTTTCTTCTCCAGCAGATGGTTGAGGCCGTGCAACAGCCCCGAAAACGGCAGGGAGAGCATGAGAGCGACTTCGAGCACGAACACGATCGCGGTCAGGGTGCGCGCGGGCAGCGACAGCCAGCCGAGGTTGTTATACTCGCCCACCGCCCAGAGGACTACCAGCACGACCCCGGTGCCGGGCAG
>PQAP01000026.1 GCA_003105265.1 candidate division GN15 bacterium
GGCGAACCGACAAAAAGCCGGATGTCGAGCGAGGAGAGATTCGACGCGAGATATTCCGCAATGCGCGACACGAACGGCACAAAGAACGCATGGCCGGGGAGATCCGTGTATTCGGGCGCGATCGGACCTGTGAACGTGATGACTTTCCCCGCCCCGAACTTGTTTTCCACCAGCGCCGACATTCCGCCGGTGAATTTCATGAGCGTGCGCGGCTGGCCGACCAGATGCGAGGTTGGCAGTGTGAAGAACTTGACCTCGGGCAGCTTATTCTTCTCAAGACCGAACACCGAGAAAATCGGGTGGTTGAGGTCGGCGGCTTCGATACTGTAATAGCCGGCGCGGGTGAACGATTGCTTCACCGGCTGATCGAACGCGACTCCCGTCACTTCGGACCAGACTCGGTTGTACGCCGCGATATCGGTCCGTCCGCCGTAGGTGACAAAGAGCGATTTTCCCTGCCGCACGAGCGTCTTGATGCGGGTCGCCATGCGGTCATCGAGTGCGGGTGCGCCCGCCAGCAGGATGACATCGTATTCGTCCAGATTCACGCCGCCGAGCTGGTCGGGTGTGGCCCGCTTGATCGACCATGCCTGCACCAGGTCCGGGCTGGGAACCATCGCCAGCTCGATAAACCGCGCGGCTTCATCGCCATCGACCAGTAGCAGCGAAAACTTCTCGGGGATGAAGAAGCTGAAATAGTAGCGGTTGTCCGCCGGAAAATTGTCCTCTGACAGCTCAACATACCCCGAATGAAATCCGCTCGCCGCGACCGTCTGCGCGAACCGGACTCGATTCTCGCCGCCGGCTGCAACTTCCGCCTGTTGCTGCTGTACGCGACGGCCATCGAGATACAGCGACGCAAGAATATCGGTGCGTTCCCGCGTGCCGTAGTTCTTGATCGTCGCGGTCAGACTGAATTCCACGCCCGGCATGATCAGCTGGCCGCCGAAATCGACTGCCATAATCCCGATATTCTCCCCTATCTCCAACGGCAGGTCGACGAAATACAGCTTGGCGTCAACGTTCTTGAGCGCTTCCGATGACGGCAGGCTGCTCTTCTGACGATCGGTGATGACGTAGATCTCGCGGTTGAGATTAGCCGCCGCTTTGATCTGGTTTGCCGCCGTCTCGAGGGCGCCGTCGATATCCGCGCGCCGCGCGCTCAGCTGAATTGTGGCAAGTTTCTCTCGCGCCGCGGCAGCGGAGCCGTACGTCGGCGCTACACCCGCATCGGTGCACAACGGAATCAGCATTACCTGATCCGCCTGCCCGAACGTGTTGATCAGTTCTTCCGTGCGTCGTTTGGCGATGTCATACAGGTACCCGTCGGTGACATACCGCCCCATCGATGCGGAGTTGTCAAACAGAATTACGGCCGTCACGGAGGCATGCGCACCGACACTTCCGCTCTTGGTGGTCGGGCGGGCAAACGCCAGCACCACCGCGAGTATGATGAGCATGCGGAGGATCAGGAGCAGCAACTGCCGGATTTTGAGCCGCCGCACCTGGCGTTTTTGCATGGCCTTGAGATGGCGCACGGACGAAAACTCGACCACCTTCACCCGTCGCCGAGAAAACAGGTGAATGATCAGGGGAATCAGTGCGGCCACCGCCGCAAAAAGAGCGGTCGAATTGAGAAAGCCGAACATTGCTTACCGGTACGGTTTCAGAAGGAGCGCTTTGGCCTCTTCACGATGATACTCCGCCGCGCGCGAATCGAGCACCATACGATAATATCGCTGCGCGACATCCCGCTCGCCCCGCAGGTCAGCAGTCTTGCCAAGCCACAGGTAATCCATCGCCTGGTAGAACGGCCTGGTTTCAAGATAGAGCGCGGTCGACAGGTAATCCTGTGCCGATCCCGTGTCTCCCTCACCGAGATAGGCAATTCCCGTCCACATCAGCGATCCGGCGCTGATGAAACTGCCGGAGGTGGTCATGGCCAATTGCTGTATCGCGGTGGAATAATACTCGATGGCCCGCCGCTGGTCGACTGTCAGCTTTGACTCCCGCAGCAGATTCCCGAGCAGCACCCGGCTCTCGGCCGACGCCGGACCGGCATTCGCTTTGCCGAGCAGCGCCTCGAACAGCCGCTGTGCCTCCGCTTTGTCTCCTTTCAGGAGCGTACAGTGCGCGATATTGAACGCAATGACCGGGTTGGCCGTATCCAGCTGCCGGGCGCGCAAGAGCTCTGCGTACGCCGAATCATATTCTCCAAGCATCATCCGGTAGGTGGCCAGTGTCATGATATTCGCGGGCTGCGGAACCGTGTCCAGGGCGACCAGCATCCCCTGCCACCGGACTGCGCCATCATAGTCGCCGTTGAACAGGCAGGCCCGGCCAAGCTCGGACAACACGTGCAATGAATCGCCACGGGTCGCGACCAGCTTGAGTTCCTCCGTGCGATAGCGCGTCATGAGCGGGTACTGGAACATCGTCTCCGACTGCATTGCCGCGGCGGCAAACTGATGGGCATCGAACGTCAGCGTGTCGAGATAGTGCCGCCAGTCCTTTTCGATCTCGGGAACCGGCTTACCGAATACCGCACTCAGCGTCTGCCGCGCGTTCAGATCGTCAGCTTTACGGTACCAGTCAAGGAAACGGTCCACTTTGTATTCATCGATAAGGTATTTGCAGAATGAGGATGCCGTCACATCGGCGATATGCGGATCGGCCGTCAGGTAATAGTATGTCCCGAGCATCGAGTCGAGCGGCAGGAGTTTGCGGCTATGCAGCAGTTCCTTGGCGTCGTATGACGGAAACGACAGATATCCGGCCATCCCTTCGGCCAAAAACGGCGGCGCGTAACCGTAATTCCGGTAGATGGCCGCCTGGATCATGGTCATCGGGTCGGCCGAATTGAAGGTCGTGGTGTAGATCACGAACACGCCGCTGCGGGTCGGGTCGACCATGGTGTGAAAGCGCTTGTCCCAGATGACCGAGCGGATCGGGCACGGGCACAGATAGACCTGGTATTTCCCCGGCAGCGTAAAGAAATTCAGCTTGGCAAAGGTTTCGTACTTGTCCTCGAGGTAGTACTTGATGTTGTTCCACAGGTAGTCGCCGTACGTCCTGGCGACAAAATGGATGTCGGCGTTGGCCGACGGATCGAATGAAAAATCCCCTTTGCGATTGTGATCATAGCCGCAGCCCGCGGTGTCCACCGCGATCGGCTTCAGCGGCCTGACAGTCAGCGTGTACGCAGCCCCGCCCTTGCCGATAATCGGCTCCAGTCGCGCGGTTAAGCCGTACGGGCTCTGAAACTCTTTGGCATAGGTGTTGATGTTCGGAGCAAGCGTTACGACGTGCGCCGAGTACTCGATGCGCCCGGTATCGAGCGTATTGATCTCTAGTTCGAGCGAAAAGGCCACCGGAAAACCCGTGGCACGAATCCCCTTCATCAGTTCCAGGGTGTCGCGATAAAGTAGCACCGGCTTCCCCCCCTGCGCCGTGTCTGCCTGATACACGCCCAGTTCGCAGAGGGCGCCGTTGATGGCGGGAGCGGCATTCAGTCCAGGGGGAAGCAGTACCAGAAGAAAGATGAACAATCGAACCATATCTACTTATACCTGATAAGGGCAGCGAAAGTCGGGGTCATGAGGGCGCGAAATCTACGATTCCTCGAGTACCAGCCGTCCGTCCTTGAGCACCGGAAGAACCGGCATCGAATCTATCGCCGACGCAGTCTCGACGTCGCCGCCGAACCCGATCGAGGTCAGGAAACGCCCGTGTTCTCCCTGCTCGATCGTCTGTTTGAGCGCGGTCTTGTTGCTCCGGAAGAGAAGCAGCGCCAGCGACCCGGCATCATTGAGTGTGGTCGCCACACTGTGAGTGGTCGCCAACTGATGAATCAGCAGCCCGCCGCAGATGGTATCCTCAATCGAAAAGCCGCCTTCGATCCCGGAGCAGACGATCACCGCATCCTTCCCCTCGCGGGCCACCCGCTCGGCGACCTTTGAGGCGTTGACAATCGCCCCGGCCAAAACCGGACCGGCCATACCGGCCCGGGTGAATATCCCGGTGCCGTTGGTCGTAGTCATCACGACATGCTTGCCGCCGACCGTTGCCTTGGTGAATTCCGCCGGTGAATTGCCGAAATCAAAGCTTTCCAGTTTCACGCCATTGCGTTCCCCGGCCACCACCGCCATGTCGGCGCCTAGTTTCATCCGCATCTCACCCGCCTCGCCCGGACCGTCAGTCGGAATCACCGCACGGGCGCCCGCCGCCAGCGCCGCGCAGGCGGTCGTGCAGAACCGAAGCACATCGATGACGACTACCGTCTTCCCCTGCAAATCAGCTTTGGCCAGCGGTACCGGCGTCAGAAAGAGATCTATGTCCATATCATCCTTTATCAGGCCAAAGGCCACGAACGATGCTCCGTCAGGTGTTAACCCGCCGGAGGCGGGTTGTCACCTGACGGCAAGAACTATCGATGCGACGCGCTCTTATAAAACGGCGGCTTTACCACCACCGCCGGATACTGCTTATCGCGTATCGCGACATTCACGGTCGCTCCGATTTTCGATTTATCCAGCGGCACATATCCCATCGCAATCGGTTTCTGGAGTGACGGTGAGAATGTCCCGGAAGTCACCTTGCCCACCACCTTTCCCTGATCGTAGATATCATATCCGTGACGCGGGAATACCTTGCCTTCCATCTCGAGGCAGACCAAGCGACGGGTCGGTTTTTCGTCCCGCTGCTTGACCATGATCGGTTTGCCGATGAAATCCTTCTCGAAATCGACAATCCAGCTCAACCCGGCCTCGACCGGTGTGGTGGTCTGGTCAATGTCGTTTCCATACAGCGCCATCTTCATTTCAAGCCGCAGAGAATCGCGTGCGCCGAGACCGATGAACTCCATCCCATACTTCTTGCCGGCATCGGTGACCGCTTTCCAGAGCTTGTCGCAATGCTGTGGCGGGATATACAGTTCGAATCCATCTTCGCCGGTGTATCCGGTGCGCGAGAAAAGCAGTTCCACTCCCGCGACCTTGCCGATCGCGTTCGTGTAGTACCCCATGTGTTCGAGGTCGTGCGAGGTAATCTCCGCCATGACTTTCTGTGCATTCGGTCCCTGAATCGCCAGCAATCCGAACTCATCGGAGCGGTCCACCAGTTTCGCATCGCCGAACAGGTGCGACTTCAGCCAGTTGAAATCCTTTTCGATATTGCTCGCATTGACCACGAGGAAGAACCGGTCGGCCAGCCGGTAAACCAGAAGGTCATCGACAATCCCGCCTTCCGGATACGGCATGCAGGAGTACTGGATCTTGCCTACCTCGAGCGTGGCCACATTGTTGGTGGTGGTCTTCTGCAGGAATGCGAGGGCATCCTTGCCGGTGACCTCGAACTCCCCCATGTGAGAGAGATCGAACAGGCCGACATTCTGGCGGACGGCCAGATGCTCCGATGTTATCCCTTTGTACTGTACGGGCATGTAGAACCCGACGAAATCCACCATCTTGGCGCCTAGCGCTTCGTGGTATTTGGAAAACGGAGTCCGTTTTGGTGTTGTATCTGAATGTGTCATTGTACGTTATCCCGAAATTTGAGTGCCTTCATAAGTAGGGTCTAATAAAGGGCGCGGGGAATGAAAGTCAAGCGGGGATGTGGGGGCTATCGGGTGACATGCCAAGCAGGTTTGATCTACTCTGCACGGTCACTTCGAATACGGAAAATAGCTTCGGCATCAACGCACAACGTGTCGCCGGCCATGATTCGGCAGACGGTCCAGACCGATCCGAGCCTCGCACGGCGAACAGAAGCAATGACGACAATCTTCTTGTTTGCTCGCACGGGATGACGATAGCGAATATTGAGGCTGCCGGTTACAGGACTTCCGCCGTATCGCCGGAACACAAGATTTACCATCGCCGCATCTGCGACAGTGGCCAATATTCCACCGTGGATTATTCCGCCATACGACTGAAATTTCGAATCGAGTGTCACGCTGCAGCACAGACTTTGGCCATTCTGTTTGAACTCCAGGCCAAGACCATCGGCTGCGTGTCGCCCACAGGCGAAGCAACCCCGATGCAATATGAATTCCGCCGACTGAGTCATAAACCCTCGTTCTAATCTCGAAATTTCTCTTGACATATTATGAGCATATGCTCATTATACGGCAGGAGACAGAATATGGCAAGACCAAAATGCGCCCGGCTTGTTGACGGACTTCCCGGCACCACCTATTTCAAACCTCGAGGCATCCCATTGGTGGATCTGGAAGAGGTAGTGCTGAGTGTTGACGAGTTCGAGGCGCTTCGGCTGGCCGATTTTGATGGTCTCTACCACGAGAATGCGGCTGCGCGGATGTTCATTTCCCGCGCGACCTTCGGCCGCATTCTTGAGTCCGCTCACAAGAAGGTGGCGGATTCCCTGATTAACGGCAAAGCAATAAAGGTCGAAGGAGGTGTCATCAAAATGGCACAGAAGCGAGTGTTTCAATGCTCCGCGTGTGAGCACACGTGGGAGATCCCGTTCGGAACAGGCCGACCCGAGGCGTGCCCGCAATGTAGCAGCAACAACCTTCATCGGGCCGATTCGGACCGAGGTCACGGTCGGGGCGGAGGAGGAGGAAGAGGTGCGGGCTGCCGTCATCGTCATGGTCAAGCGGCAACGTCAACAAAGGAGACAACATGAGAGTAGCAGTAGCATCGGATGACGGCGTCTTCATTGCCAGGCACTTTGGACGGTGTGTGGGCTTCATTGTCTTCGACATCGCCGGCGGTGTGGCCGCCAGAGTTGAGCACCGGATGAATGCCGGCGGCCACCATCAGAATCAGGAAGATTGCCGGGAGGGTGGGCATGAGCATTCCGCTCATAGTCACGAATCGTTTGTCATCGCCCTCAAAGACTGCGAGGCGGTTATCTGTCGGGGCATGGGCCGACGGGCGGTTGCCGACCTTTCGGCTAACGGCATCAGTCCGGCGATTGTGACCGAGGAAATAACGGCGCAGGTAGCGGCGGATCTCTACGCCCGCGGTCGCCTCAGTTCGTCCACTGATTCGACGTGCTGCTCCCATTAGGGTGGCGAAAGTGCCTGTTACCCTACGCCGCCGTAATGTGAGACCGGGCTTGGCGCGTCATTTGGGAGGTAGGAGACGTGGCGCTCCAGACTACGTTCTGTCATAATCGGGCGAAATCTGCCAGGACAGTTGACCATGACTCTTGCATGGATATTGGTCTGTATCCTCGCCGGTAGTATCGGCGCTTTGGCGGTGGCGGGCAGTTTTCTGCTCTTTCCGGATCAGGTCCGCCGCCGCTTTCTCCCGTTGCTGGTGTCGTACGCCACCGGCTCGCTCTTGGGCGGTGCCTTTCTCGGTCTCATTCCGCATGCCCTTGAGCACGAGGCGAGCGGTCCGGTGCTGGCCGCCGTGTTCGGCGGATTCGTCCTCTTCTTCATACTCGAGAAACTGGTGATTTGGCGGCACTGCCATGTTGCGCACTGCGACATCCACTCTGCCGCCGGGCCGCTCATAATCATCGGCGACTCGGTGCACAACTTCGTCGATGGTGTAATCATCGCCGCCGCGTTTCTGAACTCCACTGAACTGGGGATAGCGGCCACGATTGCCGTGATCGCGCACGAGATTCCGCAGGAAGTCGGCGATTTTGCGATCCTGCTCGACAGCGGCTACTCGGTCCGCCGAGCGTTGGTGCTCAATGTTGCTTCGAGTCTCACGTCGTTGATCGGCGGACTCGGAGCGTACTTCCTGCTCCGACAGGTTCAAGTACTGCTTCCGTACGTCATGGCCGTCTCAGCCGCCAGCTTCATTTATATCGCAGCAGCCGACCTGATACCGGGGCTTCACCGCCAGTCCGCGCCGAAGCACGCTCTTCAGCAGATCTTGCTTTTGACCGCCGGCGCCGCGACCATCTGGTTATTTCATCACTGACCGGCGCTTGCACGAGACAAAGGCCCATAGCGAACGTAGGACTCGTTTCAGGTCGAAACCATGACATTTTAAGCTGATCGCGTCAATTC